>JASFWT010000100.1:0-3874 GCA_050049075.1 Candidatus Babelota bacterium
TTCTGCATGATGGCTCTTCATGCCACTCCCGCAAGCAACACGGCCCGCCTTCTACAACAAACAGCAAATGATATTGCACGTGCACAACAGCTGCTTGCGCTACAAGAAAATGGTGGCCTCATAAACAATGCGCGTCTGGCGACTATTCATCTGATGAACCATGACGGGCCATTGAATCGCACCGGCACCCTGCCTGCCAACATCGGCGCACTGCAGGACGCGCTTATCAAAGAGCCTCTTCTGAAGGTATTAAGCGCAACCCCATTTAGTGATGCGCGTGCGCACTTAAAACTGAGCGATCGTGCACGCAAGGCCCTTAAGCGTTATATGAAGCATGTCTCCAAACTCACCAAAGATCAGTTGCTTGATGATGAGGAGGATAAAGAGGACGAAGAGAGCGACAATGATGAGCGTAAAGACAAAAAAGAAAAGAAAGATAAAGTAGCGACAGCTCTAAAAGCGGTCGAAGAGAACGAAGCTAAATGGGATGCTGAAGAAGAGGATGATGACAAAGGCGAGGATGCCGACAGCGACGACCAAGATGATGATGACGCCGAAGAAGCTGAAGAAAACAAAATCGACGACGACAGCGACGATGATGATGATAAAGAGGATGCTAAAAAAGAGGAAGCATCACCAACAACGCCATCAACTGATGAAGTAGTCGCGCCACCAGCACCAGAACCTGTCGAGGAACCAGCGCCTCTCACCCCGCCAATGGATGATGCTATGGGTGAGCCAGTAGCTGAAGATATGGATGCTCCTGCTGCGCCGCCAGGACCGACATATGCGCCGGAAGAGGAACCAACGCCACCAGCGGCACCAGAGGATGAATTCCCCCTGCCACCGGTACCAGAGGATCCAGCAACTATTGCTGATGACGCCATGGCATCTGATGAACCAGCAGCACCTGCTGGCGACGAGATGACCGAACCAGTAATGCCAGAAGAAGATGACGAAGACGCAAAGATAGAAATCCCAACTATTTAATTTGCTACTTTCGTAGTAGGCTACCGCTCCGTTGTATCACTTCGTAACCGGTAGCCTACTTCTATGTTTTGCACCTACTACTATGCACAAGCTGTTAAAGAGAAAATGTGGCTGTTGATGGCCCACCTCAAAAGCTTTGACAGCATCGCCTTTCACCGCACGGTTGATGGCACGAACGACCAAATGGAGTTCTTTGTGCCCCCTGCCCACGACAAACTCTTTCGTCATTTTTTAGAGCTGTATACTAAAGAAGGTATTCTTGAATGGTACGAGCAGCGGGAAAATCGTCTTGCGGGTAAAAGTAACAAACTAGCTTCCGACTAATAACTGAATGCCTGCGGCGATGCGCTCTTGCATATCTTCAATTGGCAGCACTTGAATCAGTTCGCCCATGGCATAGCCGGTAAACACACCAACTAACAAGTAGCGCAGCGTGCACAGCGCGGTCTTCATCGGCACGTCATTACTTTTTGCCCATACCTTGTACTCGGCAAGCGCCGCGGTTGGCTGGTGCGCTGCAAATAACTCTTCTGCTTTACCAATCAGCACGCGCAGCAGCTCGTCATCGTGCCGTACAAAATCAAGCAGCGCCGTTCGATCAAGCACTGGCTGGTGCAGCACACGAGCAATAAGTGCTACCGCCTCAGAAAGTGTTGCCACTTCTTGGCGGAGCACAGCGGCTATCTCAAGCAGATGCGTCGCACTTGCCTGCTGAAGCTCTTTGGTGAATTGCGCATCAAAGGTCAACAAGGCAGCAACATAAGCATCACCACTCAGGTGACCTAAGTACTTGCGATTAATCGCACGCAGCGCCGAAAGGTCATAGGTAATCATTGAGCTTGAAAGACGATCAAGCAGCGGTAAACGCAGAAGCTCGTCATCACTCATGACATGATCAATGGTTGTACTCCCCAACGTTAGCAGATAATGAGTCAGTGCTTCAGGTAAAATACCGGCGGCTTGGACCTCCGCTAAAGAGAAACCATCATCACGTTTAGATAGTTTTTTACCACCAGGGCCACACAGCAAGGGTAAATGAATAAAGACTGGTACCGGTGCGTCAAAAGCATGGTACAACGCTGCCTGCAGTGCCGCATTTGATTGATGATCCTGACCGCGAATAACGTGCGAGATATTCATCTCGATATCATCGACGACATTGGTAAAAAGAAACGTAAAGCTTTCATCGGCACGTGTCAGCGCAAAGTCAGCAAAGTGGCGCATGTCAACATCCATGGTGCCACCCGGCTCAACTTGCAGCGTAAACGTCGCCGTTTCAGGACGACGAAAGCGCCAAATAAATGGCGTGCCATCACCCGCATGATCATGCAGCTCATCCTCAGTCAAATCACGACAGTGATTATCATAACGCGGCGGCAAACCTGCTTGGCGTTGCTCTTGGCGCATTAACTGCAAACGTTCCGGCGTACAAAAGCAACGATACACATACCCGCGATCAATCAGACGTGCAAGTGCGCGAATGTATACCTCTTGTCGCTGAGATTGAAAGTATGGTTCATTGGTCGAACTACCAGGTCCCTCTTCCGGCGTTAAACCAAGCCATGCTAAATCAGTGAGAATATGCTCGGTTCCCTCAGAAACGTTACGCTGTGCGTCGGTATCTTCAATACGAAGAATGAAACGACCATCAAGTTGGCGTGCGAGCAGCGCATTAAACAATGCTGCACGAACATTACCAATATGCATACGGCCGGTGGGGGATGGCGCAAAACGAAGTCTAATTGATTGTGTCATTGAGTTCCTGAGTTATATGGCATAAATAAAGGCTCCAAGCCTATCCTACTCAAGATAAAAAAACTAGTGCCGATCACGTGGATACACTAAAAACTGGCACCACTGGATCACACGATACACAAGCGCCCTGCTCGCATTTACCCATGACTGTAGTGGCATCGTCAGCTGGTAACAACACCAAAGAATGAGCAACGGAGACAAGGTCCCATAAACAAGAATACCGGTACTGAAACCATGCGTGCTTTTACAACGCCAGGTTCTGACAATCTGCGGCAACTGAACAAGTGCCAGCGCAGCAGTAGCCGCCCATCCAGCAACATTGCCAACTATAAATGAGTACGAAAAGCCAAGCAGCCAAAGAAGCGTAATAAGCGCCACTATGCCACCATGCAATACCATTACCTGCGCCCTAAAGAGCAATGTTGGCGCATACCACATCTCTTGTCCCACCATAACGGTAATAGCAAGAACCTCTATTGGTACCATCACCTTCAATGCAAAGGGGAGATCCATAAGGTAGATGTACATACATAAACATAATGCCGCAAAGTGAAAAATCCCGAGCATGAGGTAGCTAATGCCATGCGTGGAGCGTAACTCATAGTTGTGTTTTATTTGAGACCAAACCCCCAAAATGTTGAGCACACAAGGTCCCCACAGAAGCAGTTCGGCAAGTTGAGTCTGAGTAAGCATCGCTTCGTCCTATGTGTGGCTTTTAAATGCGCCTAACCGGTATACAGACGATCATCAAGCGCCACTTGATCATCATCATAAGGATAGAGCCAAAATTGAATCATCTCTACACCGCGATAGATCAGGGCGCCTGTGTACACAAAGTACGTTTGTAGCGGCACACCAAGAATATGGGCAAAAGAGAAATCAACAGCGATGGCGCCAATAGAGAAGAGCACATAATGAATGCTGTAAGCATGAACACTTTGCCGGCGCCAGTTCCAGTAAATTTGCGGAGCTTGAATACAGGTGGCGATACAAAAGAGTAGCCAGCCACAAATATCACCGACAAGTTGCTCTTGGCCAGCACTGTAGCCATAGACAAAGGCAGCAAGCCAAGCACAAAGAATAAGTACCGTAGTTATACTCACCCCCCAGCGCTCTTGTTTGTCAGGAG
>JASFWT010000101.1:0-3857 GCA_050049075.1 Candidatus Babelota bacterium
AGAAGGGTGCTTTACTGAAATACCAGATAGATGGTTGCGTGCCGGGTGATTCTCATCAAGTGCATCTAATGACGAGGTATCATGCATGTTGGTAAACATAAAAGAGGATTTGTACTGACGTGTCTTATAAGCGTCGGCGATAGCGTGAGTAGCCCAATCATTAAAGGTGACGATGGCGCCATAGGCATCGTTGGCCAGTTGATCAATCAGTTTGCCATGTAGCAACGCAATGCTCATTTGTGGACTGAGCAAACGAATAGTAGGGGCATTCGACGTCAATTCAACAAGCAGGCGATGTGTCAAATCGAGTGCCGCTTCGATTTCGCGACGATTATGTATGTGAGAAATAATCAGCGCAACAGGCTGGTAGGGTGAGTTTTTATTTTCATGCAGTGTATGTGAATGAAAACCGGATGATTGCGGTATAAAGAGTGGTTGATTCAGGGGGTGTGATTCGTGCATCGATGCATTCATCGATAACTCCTTAAGTAGTGTAGTGGTGTAGGCACCGCATACGTTAAACGAAAAAGTCCCGCTTTTTTTTAGGGAAAACGGGGCGTTTTGTAAAAGAACAGTAAGCATGATGGTCAATTTTTGCATCAGCTTGCAAGCCAGACTACGCACTTTTTGCAAAAAAACAACCCCCTGCTACACTAGTCGCTTTCACTTTCTCTAAGGACAAAAACGCACGATGAATACGTACAAATTAACCATTGCTTACGACGGTACCGCCTATCAAGGATGGCAGGTGCAGCCAACGGCGCCAACTGTTGCTGGTACGCTAGCAACAGTCTTCAAGCGCGTGTTCAATCACGACGTGGTTATTTTGGGTGCGTCGCGTACCGACACCGGTGTGCATGCGCTGGGGCAGGTGGTTCGCGTCCGCACAGCTCTTAATATTGAACCACAGCGGTTACAAGAAGGGTGGAACAACGCATTGCCCAACGATATTGTTATTCGTCAGACAGAGCGTATCGACCAGTTTCATCCGCACGTTGGTGTGGTACAAAAAACCTACTGGTATCATGTGTTCACCAAGCTGCCGCTGCCACATTTGGCGCGCTACGGCTGGTGGGCGCCAGAGATTACGGCACGGGTGGACTGGCAACAATTTGATGAAGCGCTGCAGCAGTTTGTGGGAACACATGACTTTAGTTCCTTTGCACGGCTAGAGGATGAGCGCAAGGATCCTCAGCGTACGGTTGATCGCATTGTGGTAACACCTTTGCCAGAGTACGATGCTCTTCGTGTGCAGATTTCGGGAAAAACTTTTCTTCAATACCAGATTCGCCGTATGATCGGTGCCGCGTTGCGAGTCATTCCTGGCTCTGGTGTTACGTCAGCGCTGATCGCAGATATGCTGAGTACGCCGCGCATGGTGCCGGGCGCCTCGCTTAAGGCTGGCTCGCAAGGATTGTGTCTGTACTCGATTACCTACGAGGAAGAATGAAAGATTTTCGTGCACGAAGCATTACCGGCACCATAGCAGGCGCCATCTTTATGGGATCATACCTGGTATCAACCTGGTTATTTGTTGCCCTGTTATGTGGCATCATGTACTGGATTGTGCGCTACGAGTGGCCGCTGGTTATTCAGGCGCAGCCGCATCAAAAACGTTTTTGGGTCTACACACTGGTCTATCCGACGATCCCTTTTATTGTGCTGCTGTATTTGGTGATTGCGTGGCGTAGCGTCTCTTTAATGATTCCTTTGTATCCCTTCTTTGCCTCATGGCTGGTTGATGCTGGCGGGTATTTTGCTGGCAACCTTTTTGGCAGGCACAAGATGTGTCCCGCTATTAGCCCCAAGAAAACCTGGGAAGGGGCGCTTGGTGGTACGCTTGCGCTGCTTATCTTTCATGCTGGTCTAGAGTGGTATTATCCTCTGACAGACTCATGGTTGTTGGTAGTGGTAGCAACGGTCGTTGTTTCGGCTGTTGCCATTGCGGGCGATCTGTTTGTGTCGCTGCTAAAGCGTCGCCAGGGCGTCAGTGATACCGGTACCGCGCTGCCGGGGCATGGCGGTTTACTTGATCGCTTTGACTCTGTTCTTTTTATTGCCATGTTGCTGTGGGGGATTGCGCTGATTCGCGCACTGGTGTAGAGTGCCGCTCGCGTTATCTTTAAAATACACCATGAAAAGCACAGAGCATCATCATGCTAAAGCACCACTACGTAGGTTTGTTTTTGTTCGTAAGTGGTGCTTTTTTTATACCTGCGGTGAGTACTGCGCGTGTCGAAAAGTTTTGTGGCGTTCATCTTGAGACCATTCTTGCCGCACCAGCACCTGAGGAGGTAACACACCTCTACATTAAAGAATTTCCGGGCATAAACATTTCGCAAGAACTTCTTGCGACGTTTTCCAATCTAGAAGTGCTGCATATTACCCACTCTTCTTTACTGGCGGTTGCCATAGATTTTTTTTCTGCAGCGCCTCGATTGCGAGAGCTTTCGCTTGCTCATAATCATATTAGTTTTCTTTCTGACGACTGTGTCGCGGGGTGGCCGCAGCTGCGCTCGCTTGACCTACGTAATAATGACCTTACTGAACTTCCTGATTCGCTACGTGAGACGGCGCCACACTTGGCAACGCTGCTACTGAGCGGGAATGATGCGCTGCCGGCGTCGAAAGAATGGTTTGCTGCGCTGACCTGTGGAGACGAAGTACCGTATTTTGTACGCTCATTTCCTGTGTCATGGCGGTCTAAACGAATGACGAATGCTGACTATGTTGCCGATACTTCTAGTGAGTGGGCCTTTGCCATGACACCAGAAAAGCATGATAACTCTTTTGATCTTCTCTCCGCACTTTCTTTTTTTGCAGAGCAAGGTGATGGGAATCTTCATGCATGGTTGCACCAACAGCTTGGTATTAAAGAGCAGCCTGCGGGATCACGAATAATTGAGCGTCGCTGGTCTATTGATACTGCGTCATCTGAAGAGGCATCTTCGCCCCCAACACCAAAGACGTCTCCAGGGCCATCACCGCGACTAATGCCTGCAGCACCACCGCCGGTGCCGGTGCCAGTAGTAAAGTTACAGCATTCACCGCGACGCTATCATGCACGCTGTCGTTCACTCTCTGCGCCCACAAAGCTTTTGCCTGTTACAGAAGTGTCTGATGAAAGTGGTGGTGATGATACGCCAACGCCTGAGGTTACGAATTAGCTTGTAGATGGCGTACGATGTCACCGTGACCAACCAGCGTGCTTTCGCCTGTTTCCATGCATTTGACGCTTACTGACTCACGTGCCTGCTCATCTTCACCAATCAGCAGCGCATAGCGTGCACCGCTTTTATCTGCTTTTTTAATTCCTTTTTTGACGCCGCCAAGGAAGAGGTCGCTGCGTAGCTCGGCATGTTGTAGTGTTTGCTGCAGCAGCAGTGCCAGTGGCATTTGTGCTTCGGTAAACGGAACAATAGTATGTAGTGCTGGTGTTGCAACGGTTGCAAATGAACTGTTGGATTCTGCCAGCAGCAGTAACAGGCGATCGATGCCGATCGCGGCACCAATACCAGGAGTAGTTTCTTTTAAGCCAAGGCGCATAGACAAGTCATACTGACCGCCGCCACAAAAGGCACTTTGTGCACCCAGTAACGGTGATGAAAACTCAAAGACTGTTTTGTGGTAGTAATCAAGGCCACGGACGAGGAATGGATTATGAATGCGTGAGACGCCCAGCAGGTCGAGATACGCATTCAGTTGATTCCACTCTTTCTCACTCTCGTCACTGAGGTGATTGGTGATATACGGTGCCTTTTTGTACAGCGCTTGGCATGACTCATTCTTACAATCAAAGATACGGAGCAGGTTGGTTTCGATACGTGTTTTGCAGGTACCACAGACCTCGTGACGGT
>JASFWT010000102.1:0-3853 GCA_050049075.1 Candidatus Babelota bacterium
CACTAGATCCTGAAACAAGTTCAGGAAGACAGAATTTCGTTGTATGACTCGAAATAAGGTTTTAAGTGAAAAGGTTATGCTTCCTTATTGAAGCAGCTCTTCCAGCAGCTGCGCTGCATGTGCCGCATCATCTTCACTCAGCTCGGCAACAGGATCTACTTCATTCACCGGAATATGGTGGGCCACCTGCTTGCCTTCTTGTTTTGCACTGCGGTGGTGAAAGCGTACGCCGTCGATGGCGCGCAGAAACCATACTTTCTCGATTTGTGAGTTTGCTGAATCGGCGCACAATACCAGGTGGCGAGGGAACAGCAGCTCTTCTGTGCTGCCGTTATTCATGGTTACGCGCATCAGTGAGTATTCTTTATGCGGATAGCGGCGACTTTCATGCAGCGGATCGATCATTTCCAATGCGGTGATGTCTGCCATCTTGACGCGGTTGGATGAGTTATCGCTTTCTTTACGAATGTTATCTACTTCGGTGCGGCCGCCAAAGGAAAGTTTGGTGACGTTGACGCGTGTTTGCCCATCGTACACCGTGCCGTTGTAAATGCCTTGATCGGGATCTAGCTGCATGTAGGATGGTGCATCCACATCATCACCTTCGTTTTTGGTGCCTCCTGCATTAAGTGGTAGGGAGAAGAGTAGGGCATACAGAGCGATTTTTTTCATGACAAGGTTCCTTTGCGGCATAAAGTTGCTGATGACAAAAGGTAGCAGAGCGTTATGTGTGGATACAACGATTTACCTTTCAACAACCGAACCCTCGACGCCATCACCTACAACGCTCTACGCTACTCGCCTTGTCACCCTCAAGAGGGTCCACTCATTTTTTATTTCACTATAGGGAGCAACTTTTATATGAAACATTTTACCTCAGTGGGTAGTTTTTTTTGGTCACTGATCTGGCGACACAAATATAAATGTATGGTGATGACCTCGCTGAATCTGATCTGGGGAGCTACAGAAGCGCTTACGCCCTACTTACTGAAGATCGTTGTTGATACCATGACCGAGTTGGGCAAGGCGCCGATGCCAACGATTACGACCGGCCTCTACTGGGCGCTGTGTGGTCTGGTTGGTATGTTAATTGGCAAGCACATTGTGTTGCGCATTACCGACTTGCTGACAGAAGGGTACATAGTACCGCAGATTCAAGGTGATATTCGTGTCGATATGATGTCATACGCGATGGGGCACTCACATCACTATTACCAAACACATCTTTCAGGTGGTGTTGCCAACCGCATCAATCAAGTAGCCGATAGCTTTTTAGAAATGTATGAGGCATGGGAGCACTGGGTATTTCCAGTGTTGGTCTCTTTTGTGGTCTCGATTGGGCTGATGTGGCACACCCATCCATACTGTGCATTGTTTGTACTGGTATGGCTTGCGGTTTCGTTTGGTATTAGTGCTTTTTTATCATACAAGGGTGTGGTTTTGGCGCAAGATCACGCGGCAAAATACAACACGTTAGTTGGCAACATGGTGAACATTTTACAGAACGTGTTTGCGGTAAAAATGTTTGCCAGAACCAAACACGAAGCAGATTTTGTACGTCGTTTGCAAACAAAAGAAATTGACGCAACGGTACGCCTCGAATGGTTCTTGACTATGGTGCGTGCGGTGCTTTCAATTACCTGTATCGGTTTACTGGCAGTGCTCATCTGGTTTTTGACGACAGGGTGGCAACGAGGGCAGTTCACCGTCGGTGACATCACGTTTGTGCTGACAACCTGTTTTAATATGTTGAACACTATTTGGTGGATTTCAAGTTACGTTGGCAAGATGTATAAATACTTTGGTATTGCGCGCCAAGCGTTTGTAGTTATGTCGGAAGAGCATGAAATTGTTGATGCAAACGGCGCTAAAAAATTAACGGTAAAAAAAGGCGCCATTTCGTTTGAAAAAGTTTCGTTTACCTATGAAAATGATCCGGCCATTTTCTCAAACTTAAGTGTTGATATTGGTGCGGGAGAAAAAGTTGGGCTGGTTGGGTACTCGGGAAGTGGTAAAAGTACCTTCGTCCATTTGATTCTTCGTTTTTTTGATGTGCATCGCGGTACCATCAAAATTGATGGCCAAGATATTTCGCAGGTGACCCAAGATTCATTGCGGCAGCACATCGCACTTATTCCCCAAGAACCAATGCTCTTTGCGCGTGAGCTACGTAAGAATATTGCTTATGGCCATCCTAAGGCTTCCGACGCAGAGATACGCAAAGCGGCACGTGCTGCCCATGCAACTGGCTTTATAAATAAGATACCCAACAAATATGATTCGCTCGTTGGTGAGCGGGGTACCAGCCTAAGTGGTGGGCAACGGCAGCGCATTGCCATTGCGCGAGCCATTCTAAAGGATGCGCCAATTTTGATTCTTGATGAGGCAACTTCTGCGCTTGACTCGGTAACCGAGAAGAAGATTCAGCTCAGCTTTGATCACCTAATGCAAAATCGTACTGCTATTGTTATTGCACACCGCTTGTCGACTTTACAAAACATGGATCGACTACTGGTGTTTGATGAAGGACGCATTGTAGAGCAGGGTACCCACGAGGAGCTGTTAGCGATGAAGGGGTATTATGCCGACCTGTGGAATATGCAGGTTGGGGGCATTATTCCTGACCTGAAGCCGGATGAACCGGAAGAGGAAGCGGAGGAGTAACAACTATGATTATCTTTCTCAATGGCACCTCGAGCTCGGGCAAATCATCCATTGCCGAAGAGCTACAAAAGCATCATGAAACACCGCTGCTGCATTTTGGTATCGATACGTTATTCGATTCGATGCCGCAGCGCTTTGTGGGGCAGACCAGCGAGGCGAAACATGGATTCTTTTATGATATGACTGGTGGCATGCTTCAAAAAATAGAAGTAGGTCCCTATGCACACCGCTTGCTTTGCTGCACGGTACCGGTGGCTAAACAACTCATTTCATGCGACAACCAACTGGTAATCGATGAAATTCTGTATGCAGGAGAGGGGCGTGATTTTTTGCATGATTACGCCACCGCGTTTGCCGGCGAGCGCGCTTACTTTATCAAGGTTGATTGCGAGCTCGCGGTATTAGAGCAGCGTGAAAAAGAGCGGGCAAATCGCCACGACGGCTTGGCGCGGCTTCACTTTGATGCGGTCCATACGCACGGATACGACTATGACTTTACCGTCGACACCTCTCACACCGATGCGGCTACCTGTGCGCGGCAGATTCTTGATTTTATCGATCAAAATCCTGAGCCGACTGCGTTTGAAGTTATTAGAGGCGCGTAGTAAGCGCTCTGCGCTTACTACTTCTTCTTTTTCTTAGCGCGTTGCGCAACGGCACAGGCAGCATCAACAAAGGCTTGCAGCTGTGGCGGGCTTTCTAATATATCGATAGGAACTTCGTAATACCCCAGTGAATAATCTTTTCCCTGCTTTTCGTATGTAAATGGTTCCATCTCATATTCTTCATATATGTGGCGTGTGTGGTCATCTACTTTAAAAAAGAGGGTGTCGTCGGCTATGATGGCGAAAAAGAGGCCGTCATTGTACAGGCCATAGCCACCAAACATGCGACGAAAGGTGATAGTGCTGCACGGGGCAAGGATTTCGAGACAGTATTCAAGGTAATCGTCAGTATGTGGTGGCATAGTAATCCTTTTTTTATGCGGGAAATTGCTCGGTAATAACCGTTTGTACCTTTTGGACGGCAGCCATAACTTCTTCTGGGAATTCTGCCGCACGCTCAATTAATTCGCCGGCCAGTTCAATAGTGAAGTGCACCACTAGCATGTCTGAGTGGGGATAAAAAAAAGAGTCATGTAATGTTAGTCTCCAGGGGCCTAAAAAATCCCAAAAAGAGGAGGCTAAAT
>JASFWT010000103.1:0-3845 GCA_050049075.1 Candidatus Babelota bacterium
CTAGTGAGTTGCACATCGACCTGATGCCAGCAACCAAGCTGGACGCGATATCAGGTACCATTACCATCGCAAACGACTAGTACGCAATGTAGCGCACAGTATGTGCGCACAATTTCAGCAGCCCTCGCCTTTAGTATGGCGAGGGCTGCTTTTTTTATAAGCTGAACGTAAGGTCTCTTGACCCGCTGTTCACTTTTTTTCTACATATGACGGCTGGGTGTACATTACTTTTTTTTTCGGTAGGTGCCGCTTATGTTTGTTTTGCTTGCGTTATTACTCTGTGGATCAGTTACATCGGCTTACGCGGGTCTTTTTGGTGCCGGCGGTGAAAGTGGCCTTGTGGTAAAAGATGGCGTCACCTTGAGTGTGGGAAGTATGGATATGGGCGAGAATACGCTCGAGATACAATCTGGAGGAACCGTAGAGGGTTCGTTTTCCTTTACTAATGGCACACTTATCAAAGATTCTACAAAGCAAAAGATCACCGGCACTTTTGATGCAATTAACAATAAGATTATTTTACAGAATGGGTACCTTCGTGGTGGAGCGGGAAGAATCACCACGCCCATCGAAGTGCGTAGCACCGGTAACACCATCGAAGGAGCTGCTCGTATTACGCAAGACATTACGTTTGCAACAAGCTCAGCTGCCGCTCTAGATCTACACGGTGTCATGGGTGGCAATATTATTCTTGATGATGGCGTTGCTTTTATAGAAAGCGACTTGTCGTTTAGTGACGGTCATTTCTTTGTCGGCCCAGGACACATCTCTAGTACCACGCGACGCATCATGACAGGTGACGATCCGGTGGTAAATAGTACCGCGCTTGATTTTGATAATGAAGTCTCACTGCTTTTAGGTAACTCGTTAGTTGTCGGTGCCCTATGGGATATTAATGGCGTGTTAAATATTCACGGAAATGCGCAAGCAATTGATGTAACTGCCGGCACACTCCATGTTGATAGTAGCGCGCTCCTGGCACTACACGACTGCGCACTTAATGGGGTGACGGCGGCACGCCTTACGTTTGAAGATGATACAGCAACGCTGGAGCTGAACAATGTCTTTATGGACTTTGATGCCAATACTGCTTTGACACAAGGAGTGATAAAAGTGACTGGTGAATCAACGTTGTTGCTGCGTGATAAAACGTTTACCTTTAGCGGCACCAGTTCTCTTGAGGTTGATGGCGCCACCCTCTGGTATGACGGCACGCAAGACTTCTTAAGCGATAATCTCACAAATATAACCCTGTCAAATGGTGGTGCTATACGTAGCATGACGACTAAGTCTTGCGGCGAAGCATTAACGGTTCTTGTCGATACTACATTGAATAAAAGTTACCACCTTGATCCACTGTCACCACTGACTATTGGCGGCACCGGAACTACCGTGCTTAATGGTGCGGGTCATACGCTTTCATTTGCACACATTAGCGGCGACCAAGTTCTCGTAACCAATGCTGCTGACGGGGTAACAACTAATATTGTTCTTAGTGACTTTTCGCCGGCAAGTGTCTCACTGGGTACCGATGCATCGCTGACATTCAGTGGGGGCACGCGAGTAGTGTTGGGTAAAGATGAAACACTGGCGAGCACGCTTGCTTTTAGTGGTGCTGCTACGCTTGATGGAGGCAACTATAGTCTCGACATGGGAACCTTGGGGGAGATAGCGGTTGCCGCAGGAAGTACGTTGACGCTAAAAAATATTACGCTGCGTAATGTAAAAAATACGAACATTCGCGGCTTGGCAAACAACAGTTCCCTTGTCTTTGAAAATGCTATTCTCGAGCTGAGTGATGACTACACGTTTGGGCAGGGTTCGCTTGCGGTCTCAAAACAGCTTTTAATTATGGGCCCATATACATTTGAGTATGCGACGGCGCAACAAAGTACTATAAATGCATTCAGTAAGTTAGTGCTTGATACTGGCGTTACCTTCCACTATAACCCAACAGGTGGCGCGATAGATAGGCTGGTATTAGATGCAGCAACCTCACGCTTAGTATTAAGCGACAGTGTTTTTAAAATTGCGAGTACCGGTGCGGTGCTTACCACGGGCACCATTACTATCGAGGACACTGGTACGCTCACCAGCTTAGCAACAAATCTTTCTGGCGCCTTGGTGCTTGGTGATGGCTTAAATGCCAATGCCAACTGCACCGTGCGCATTACCCCACACAGTACGTTACATATTAATGATGGCATCATCACAATGAATGATGCAGTAACACTTGGGCCGCCTGCCGGCTAGTATGTTTACCGCTCAATAAGTTATAAGGGGTTATCATGATACGAAAAATGGGGTGGGCACTATGTCTACTTACAACAACGTTTATACAACCAGCTATTGAACACACTATTGTACTTCGTGATGGGGCAACGGTTACCTGCCACGAACCACCAACATGGTTTGCCTCAACACAGTTTTCTCTTGAGGGTGAAGGAACTGTCAACGTAACGCATCCTAATGCAGAATTGCGTCCCTATATTACCTATATGCGCAAAGCAGGTTCGCTCACCTCTATTCAAGAGCGCCTGAATGAGCTAGAGACAAAGCTTCTTACGTTTAGTGAAAATATGTCTACTTCGGTAGCAGGAGTACATCCTGAGTCAGGGGGAGACTCACTGGCAGCAATGCAAGAGAGTTTTAATACCGCATTTAAAGAAATTCGCATGGTGGTGTCACAGGTTGAACAAACGAAAGAGTTGGTTGATGGCTTATTACATGGCCAACTCGATGTGCCTATTACACAGATCACCAACGAACAAGTTGCGCAGCTTGCTGCCAACTTACGTATCCTAAATCAGCGTATTAATGAGTTGTCTGACAGAGTTGCGCCACAGAATAGTGGCGTGAATGCTGGTCCTGTTTTACAGGTGCCACACAATGAGCAAGTAGTTGCAGAGTTCACCGCTTTTTTGCAAGAGCAAACGCAATCGCTGAATGCGCAGCCTGGGGCGACACAGATGCTGAGTCAAAGTGTCGTCCTGCCGGTTGGCAATGCACTGAGTTTTTCTGAAGCAGCAACTTTTGATGGCGCGGGACAGACGTTAACGTTTTCTCGCGCAAAACATCCGCAATTGATTGTGACCGGTACCGGTAAACTTACGCTGACAAATATTACGTTGCGCGATATCGGTGCACATACTATTCATTTAGAGCCGGGGGCACAGTTATGTTTTGGCGACGGTGTGCGTTGCGAGTTCCTTGAAGATATTTCTTTGCCGCAAGGGAGTATTTCATTAGTTGGTGAGCATACTGTTGTCGATTGGGTTGGCTGTAGTGGTGTGCGTACTATTAACCTGACGCCAAATGGTGACCCTGGTGCTTCTTTGATGCTTAATAAAAATACGTTGTGCCTGCATGATATTCATTTGCATGGTAGTAGCCGTATTAGTAATACGGTGATTGCGGGACGCACTGAAATGATGACCGGTGCGGTCGCGTTGTGTGGTACGGCAACACTTGGCGTCGACACCGAGTTGCGTGTTGGTGTTATTGCTCGCGGACGAGACAATACTTTGCTGTGCAGCGGAGCGGGACGCACTTTTTTTGCCCCAATTATGTTTGCTCCATACGGTGATAATCATCTGACACTCCAAGTTGTGGGGCAAGGGAGTGAGCAGCCGGTGTGTACCTTTGGCAGCGAATCACTTTTTCTTTCCTCTGCACATGGGAGCGCTCACTTACACGTTGGCGCACCATCCATGATGTGGCGTCTGCAGTCAGCCGATGCGGTGCTACTTGGTGATAACAGTTTGTTGAGTGGCAGCGATGTTTTTATACGAGATTATCCGTTGTGCCAGGTAAGCCAAACAGCGTTTCTTGATAAGGATCTCTCG
>JASFWT010000104.1:0-3811 GCA_050049075.1 Candidatus Babelota bacterium
TGACGAGTATGCCTTTGGCGAGGGGCGCCTGAAGGAGTTGCTACGACGTTTTGAAGAGAAGCTGCATGTGCGCGTGCTTGCAGACGTAGCACTGCCAAGTGAGCCAGCTTTCGTTGAAACAGTCCATGGTCTGCTCGCTGACAATGCTGCCGGACAAGTCTCTTCGCATGCGCCTCCTGGTGTGTGGACGGCGCCAGATCTTTCGCTGCAGCGCTTTGACGAGCCAGGAACCGAAGTGCCACTACTTTCTCCCGACATGATGATGTTGCTGCGTAACTGCCTGGTATCATTTGCCACCAGTGCGCGGAGGCTGCGTGCCGCTTTGCACAACCGTTATCTTGGCAATAGTGAGGCAGTCGCGCTGCTGCGTCTGCGCGCTCATGCAGAACCCCTGCAGGCGGCGTTGCGCGATATGCGCATGCATGTCCTAGAGCCTTTGTTGCGTCATTTGACTACTGCGGGACAACACCTGACGGCAGGAACAGAAGCAGAAGAAGGGCGCTTTGATGAGTGGTGTGCCGAGCTTGCACATATACGGGCGGTGGCGCAGGAAACAGAGCATTTTTTAACTGAGCTATAGTTCTTAAATGTCGGCGACGCGGGTGCGAAACTTAAAGTAAAAAGTGCGACTTATTGACTTTGATCCCCTTTGATCATGTATCATGGAAACATGATATGAACGCATGAAAAGGGACAAAAAGGAGCACAACAACATGAAGTATGAGACCACACGGCCAGTAGGTCGCCGCCGTCACACCGTATCATTTATTTTACTTATTTTGTGCATGGGGTTGTTCGTAACTGCCATGTCAAAAGGTATTGAGACGGGACGAGACGTGGTCTTGGTGCCCTTTGAGCAGCCGGTTACCTACACCGATGTATCAAACGAGTGTGGTCAGAATGAAATGGGTCTTTCATTTTCAAATATTGGTTACTGTGCTTTGCAAAAAGCGGTTGAAAAGAGTCAGCATAAAAAACGTGGCAGCTCTTTGGTGACCGGCATGGAAGTACTCGCTGATGAGAGCGGCAGCGGTAACCCTCTCTTAAAAGTGTCTTTTGATGGAAAAGTGAAAGTTGCGGTTAATCGCTTCCCCGGGTTCAACGTTTTGATTATTGACGCCCAGCGCCCGGTCAAACAGCTTGATCAAGAACATCTGCTGTATTCAGAAGCAAGCTTGATTCGCAGCTAAGTAAGGCGTCCTTCGCAGAATTCAATATTCGGTACATTTTGTACATTAGCGTTTCTGGGTTCATACCTTTGAGCCATCGTGAATAAGCTCTCGACCATGTGATGCGAGGTAGCGATCAATAACATCAATAAGGCTTTGAAGGCGCGGTGGTAGGTTGTGCGGGTCAGCTCTGGTTCCTGGCGATCGATATCCCCAACGCCAATATGCAGGATGGGGATGAACTCTTTGGTGGCGAGCATTTTTTGCTGCACCGCTTTGAAATCTTCTGATGTATAGGTGATGATGCCGTTGAAGAACTGTTGGTGCGCTTGTGCAATCATCTCTCGCATGTAGCCGTCATCATAGGGATCACCGACGATATGACGAAGATTGTATGTTGCCTGTTCTTCATGTGCGCGGCTGGCATGTTTCATGCCCTGGCAGAGGCGCAGACCTTGTATGGCGCCAAAGCGATCAATGACCGCGAAGTTGTAGAAGGGGAGATGTGCCCGGTGCGCGTTGTCATGCAGAGTCGCAAGAACATCATCCTCCAGAGGCGCGATACCATGTTTGATCATTTGCTCATGATTAAAAATGAGCTTACGAAAGCGATCGCTCTTGATATAGAAGATAGGTAAGTCTTTGGGAGAAATGTTTTGGAAAAGGATCTTGCCGGCGTAGTCAGCAGTCAGAAAGCCCATATACTCAACATCATCTCGATGGGCAAACAGCGCTGTTGTTGGCAGGGCACCATCAACAAAGCCAAGAGAAATGGCGTTGTATTTTTCACATACGTTTTGAATGATGGGGACATCAACGGCAGTTAAAGTGCCCATAGGGGGAATAACAATGCATTTCTCGCTCATTTCGGCTATAAGTTTTTTCTCGATATCTTCTTCCGGAAAGATGGGTACTGTGGTAGCTTTTCTTCCCCATTTTTTTAAGAACTTTTTCATTCGGCAGACTTCATGTCTAATTCGGCCATCCCATGCTTCATCGCGATAGGGAATGATAAAGTTTCGCGCTTTGGGGTGTAGCCTAATTATTAACTGGAGAGGAAGTGTATTTGAGAGGGGGAGTGTTGCAATACCCGTTAAGTAGTCATTTTTTTGACTGTCTTCAGATACCAAACCATGGCTTACAGGGTTATAGATACCGGTGAAAACAATGGGAGTATGATACCGACGTGTACTAGTTTCTTTTTTTGCAGCAGAAGCGCAGAGGCCACCTAGTGGAACAATGAGGTCATATTCATTTCTCCATTTGTGTGGTGTTCTGAGTTAAAGGCGTCACAAATATATACGTATTGTTTAGAAAGACAACCCTGTAGGCCTTTTGTATTAATCTTCCTGGAGGGGTTGCGCAATACCCTTTTGTTCTGAAAAAGCTCTGTGCTACGATGCGCGCCATAGATCATGAGTGCGCTCAGATAATACTGGCAAAAAGGAGCCTTTTGTGTACGAGAACAATCGCCTACAACAAGATTTTCATATGTTTATTGGCCTCTCTGCGCTGCTTGCGGTATTGGGGGCAGTGTTTGTCTACTCTGCCAGCTCGCTGTATGCGCTTGAGCGTTTGGGCAGTAGCGCCCACTTTTTCTATCGTCATCTGGGCGGTATGGTTGTTGCCCTTATTGGCTTTGCGGTCTGCGCACTGGTGCCATTTTCCTTGTGGCAAAAGCATGCATCATTAGTATTTGGTACGACGCTCGGGGTGACCGCTTTGACCTTGGTGCCGCGTTTTGGTTTTGCCATGCATGGCATGCAGCGCTGGCTGCTGTGGGGGCAATACGCCATCCAGCCAAGTGAACTATTAAAGTTTTCCTTGTGTCTGTATGTTGGCTACTTTCTCGCCAAGAAACAACGCCAGCGACTCTCTCTTTCCCATGGCTACCTGCCGCTGCTGGTAGTGATTGGTGTTGCCTGTATGGTCTTGTTCAATCAAGGTGACTGGGGTACCGCGACGCTCTGTATCGCTACCTTTTTGATTGTTGCTTTTATCGCCGACTGTAAAGGGATGTACTTGTGGTGGACTACGGTTGGTTTGCTGCCGTTTGCCGGCTTGCTGGCATGGCGTTATCCCCAATCGCTGCAGCGCGCGTTGCACTTTTTTAATCCATGGCATGATCCGCAGGGGGCTGGGCACGAGTTAGTGCAGTCGCTGATTGCCATAGGGTCTGGTTCTTGGTGGGGTGCTGGGGTAGCCTACTCAAAACAAAAGTTCTTTCAGCTGCCGCTGCAGCACACCGAAGGTATTTTTGCCATCATTGCCGAAGAAGTTGGATTTCTGGGGTGTCTGATCATGTTGACAGGTTATGTGCTATTTGCGCTGCTGGGCATTCGCCTCGCTCGTCAGATGAGTGACCCCTTTGCCGCCTATACGGTCCTCGGGTGCGTGGTTCTTATTTCTCTGCAAAGTATGCTGAATATCCTTATGGCGGTGGGGATGCTGCCACTGACCGGCCTTGGGCTGCCATTTATGAGCTACAGTGGCAGCGGTCTACTGGGGCTGGGGTGCATGCTGGGGCTTATTACCAACGCTTACCATCGTGAGCAAGTACAACGCATTCCGGCGCAGACGAGCTGGTAGCGTTTCGCCAGTATCCTTGCTAGGATAGGCGCATCATTTAGATCATTACTGGG
>JASFWT010000105.1:0-3796 GCA_050049075.1 Candidatus Babelota bacterium
TGGGTGTTGTTTGGGGCGTAAAAAGTTCTTGCCTGTAATATAATGCGCTGCCTTTGTTGAAGTGCATGCATTTAGGTATGTTTCCTGATTTATGTAGCGGCAAATAAAAAGAAGCTTGCTTTTCGCTTTCTGCAAAATATTGGAACGTGAGCAGTTTTTCAATGCAGCTGCTTGGGGTAGCCTTAGCCTCAAGCATGAGATTATTTATATAGTATTTTCTTTAAAGAAAGTGGCTTGCCAGCTGCAGCGATGCGTGTTAGCTCAGGACGAAGACTGGTGCGAGAGAAGGGACTCGAACCCCCACGGTATTACTACCGCTGGCTCCTAAGGCCAGTGCGTCTACCAATTCCGCCACTCTCGCGCTCTTAGGGAGCACGTAGAATAGCAAAGACAGCGATAATGTAAATGGGAAACCTTTCTCTTTCATGATATGCTTGCGTGGTGCCATTCTGATCACCTATATACTGTCCTCACTATGAATACACTTCCCGAATTAGAACTTATAACTCCCGAACAGCAGGTCGTTGACGATCGTACGCTGGGCTTTGCCCCAACCTCATTTGCCCAATACCTGGGCCAATCGCAAGTCAAAGAAAAGCTACAAGTCTACACCGCCGCAGCCAAGCAACGAGAAGAGGCTCTCGACCACCTTCTTCTCTTTGGTCCTCCCGGCCTGGGCAAAACAACGCTGGCACAAATTGTGGCGACAGAGATGGACGTGCCTATCAAGGTGACCAGCGCTCCCGTCTTGGAACGTGCTGGTGACCTGGTCGCAATGCTTACCAATCTTGCGCCGCGCGAAGTCATTTTCATCGATGAAATTCACCGCTTACCAAAAGTGGTAGAAGAGATTTTATATTCCGCCATGGAAAACTTCTGTGTCGATATGATGGTTGGCCAAGGAGCGGGTGCAAAATCAATTCGTTTGCCGCTCAATCCCTTTACCTTAATAGGTGCTACAACAAAAACCGCTATGATATCAGGTCCACTGCAGACGCGTTTTGGTATTGTCGAGCGGCTTGATTTTTATGAGCCGGAAGACCTGGCACAAATTGTGACGCAAAATGCCACTCATTTAGAACTTTCTATCACCCCCGAGGCGGCGCAAAGTATTGGGCGCCGAGCACGCGGGACGCCTCGTATCGTCAAGCGCATGCTGCGACGCGTTCGTGACTTTGCACAAGTGCAGGAAAAAGCCGTTATTGATGAGGTGCTGGTTAATGAGGCGCTCACCTTTTTAGGTATCGATGAACAGGGCCTGAATAAGCTTGACCGCACGGTGCTAACGCATATACTACAGGACTTTAATGGCGGGCCCGTTGGGCTGGAAACATTGGCGGCAATGACCGGTGAAGACAAAGATACGCTTGAAGATTTTTGTGAGCCGTTTTTGATGCGGCAGGGCTTGTTGCAAAAGACGCCGCGCGGACGGCAGATTCCGGTGCAAAAAGTAGTATATCTACGTCGCCGCTTATTGGGTGAAGAGCTGGAAGAGCAAAGTCATCTATTTTAGCTTGTTAACTGCGACCTTATTAACCGTCATCCTTCTAAGGATCCACCGAATACATAATGAATATCATTCTTTTCAGTTCTCTCTTTCTATTGTTCGCCGTTATCTACTGGGCGCTGGGCGTCTATGCAGCTCGCTCGGTAACCACTCATGATGATTACTTTCTTGCCGATCGCTCCCTTGGTTTTTGGTCGCTAACTGCTACGCTGATTGCTACCCAGTTAGGTGGCGGGGTAATTTTGGGCGCGGCGAAGCATGCATACGACTTTGGCATACAGGGCATTTTTTATAGTCTTGGTATGTGCATCGGTTTTCTTTTGTTAGGCATGGGCATTGCTTCACGGTTTCGTGAGTTTCATGTCACCACCATGGCAGAGCTCTTTGAGAAACAATTTGACTCGGTCCGTTTAAAAAAAGTTGCTTCACTTTTATCTATTATTGCCCTGTCTGGTATTTTTATTGGCCAAGTGGTTGCTTCTAAGTCACTGCTTGTTGGCCTTGGCGTTCACAACGAAGCGGTCTTTATCTCTTTCTGGATTCTTCTTGTTGGCTACACTATGTACGGTGGCCTGCCAGCAGTGGTGATTACCGACATCATGCAGGTATTGATTATTCTGGCGGTCTTTGTCGGGTTGTTTGCCAGCATGTGGTGGCAGGGCAGCTTGCTGCTGCCGACTGGTACACAGCTTGGTTCTTTAGCAAGCGGCTTTGACTCTTCGTATGCTATGAGCTTTCTGGTAATGCCGATTCTCTTTTCCTTAGTTGAGCAAGATTTAGCGCAGCGCTTTTTTGCGGCGCGCAGCAAGGGAGTTGCGATGGCCAGTGCGCTGGCAGCAAGCGTCTTAGTTCTCTTGTTCTCATTCATTCCAGTTTCTTTTGGTATGCAGGCGGCAGCAAGCTCGCTTGAGATTCCCGATGGTGCCAATCCACTGATTAGTTTTTTGGAGCTGCACACCTCTCCCTTTATGTATGCGCTGGTGATGTGCGCCCTTGTGGCGGCGATTGCCTCAACAGCTGATTCATTGCTGTGTGCGATAAGTTCAAACGTAGTACACGACTTTGTGCCGGTACAAGCCGATGGTACCCGTTCGATGATTGCGGCGCGCAGCCTGACCGCCGTCGTTGGGATAGCCGGTGTTGTTGGTGCGTATTATGTGGTTGATATTTTGCACATGTTAACGCAAAGCTACGAAGTATTAGTATGTACAACCTTAGTCCCTGTGCTGGTCTGCCTCACCCCGTTGCCACGTATTCGTGCCGCAGCGACGGCAGCTGTCATTGCAGGGGCGCTTTCATTTTGTGTGGTAACTGTCTGGGGATCATGGTGCGGTATGCCGCGGCCACTTATCTGTTTGTTGGCTTCAGTTGTTGCCTATGGGCTGGTTACCTTGTTCACGGTTTTGTCTGGTAAAAGGAGTTTGTAATGGCAGGTCATTCCAAGTGGGCTAATATTAAGCATAAAAAGGCAAAAGAAGATGCAAAGCGCGGTAAGATTTTTACCAAGCTTGGCTGCAAGCTGACCACCGAAGCGCGTAATGGTGGGGGGGATCCCTCGATTAATGCTTCACTGCGTTTGTTAATTGACAAAGCGCGTCAGGCAAACATGCCGATGGACAATATTACTCGCGCTATTAAAAAAGGTACTGGTGAGCTTGAAGGTGCTCATTATGAAGAGGTTATGTACGAAGGGTACGGCCCCAATGGCGTGGCGCTCATCATCGAAGCGCTGACTGACAACAAAAATCGTACCGTCGCTGAAATTCGTCATATTTTTACTAAGCACGGCGGTCATATGGCCGAAGGTGGTGCGGTTGCGTGGAAGTTTGCTCACAAAGGGGTAGTTATTCTACACAGCGGCGAACGCAGCGAAGATGATTTGCTGGAGCTTTTCCTTGAGCACGGTGTTGAGGATATTTCGCTGAGCGATGGAATGGCGCGTATCATTGGTGAGGTTGGCGACCTTAATTCTTTGAAAACCGTAGCAGAGCAAGCCGGTATCGAGGTAGAGTCTGCGGAGCTTGAATGGGTGCCATCGTCCCACACCGCGCTGCCCGACCAAGCTGCTGCAGATAAAGTTCATGCATTCATCGACAAACTTGATGATCTAGATGATGTGCAGCAGGTGTTCTCGGATATTGAATAACATCAGTCATTCTGAAGAGGTTTCAGAATCGGTGACTTAATAATAACACTGGTCATCCTCAACTTGTTTCAGGATTGCTGTCTAAATAATAACGTGCGTCATCCTGAACTTGTTTCAGGATCTTCTATCAAAAAGGATCAATT
>JASFWT010000106.1:0-3791 GCA_050049075.1 Candidatus Babelota bacterium
CCACTTAAGAGTGCTGCAAAAAGACCTGGATCTATTTTGCCTGCTAAGCTGGTAGATACTGTCTCAACAGCACGTTCTCGTACCTTCTTTTCTTTTGCAATAGCTCTAATATGCATAGGAATAAACGATTGTGAAAAATACAAATCTGAAACGGCTTCTTCCTTGGAGGGAACCTGGGGTGCCATTGTCTTTGTAATTGTCTTAGGAGAAGGAACACCACCTGGCCGCACAGAAACCACCGCTCTCTTGGGACTTTGGGGGACAGGTTGGAAATCCGGTAAAGAAGGAGATACAAACGAATCATCATCGTCGCCAGAAAAATGACTCGTGCGCGGTGCTGATTGTGAAAGTGTACTGTCAGGATCACCTGGATTAGGAGTACCTGAGCGACCACTAGATGCCGCCGCAGCACCCCCCTCACGACCTGAAGAGGTAAACCCTCGATGGTCCCCACCGAGACAACGCTTCTTATTCCTGCCAGCCGGATGATCATTGACATCAAAGCGATCCATATCACCTGGGGCAGCAGAAGTCGCGGCACGTACCTCACCAGACCTAGAAGCCTTTTCCATCGCATTAACGGTTGCGACAGACAGACCCATTATTAATGCTGTTATTGAAAGAAGTGCGCGAGCGCTGAGGCGCCCTCGCTGTTTTTGGTTTCTTGAATACTCTATAAGAGCGATGATTCTTTTCATAATTACTTTCCTTCCTCTTTGCCGCAATGCCACGACGCAACGATTACCGTCAGGCTTTATTGAAGCAAAACACATATAAATCGGATTAAGTGTGGGTGGAAGTGACGCTCCCACATTTGGGTGCCACAACGCACTGAGATGCGAAAGCATTGTTTGATCGGTATTACAGGGGGGGGTTCTGCAACCTCAGTGAAACTACTTTAGCACACTCTTACCACTGCTGCAAACTGTCAGCTGCACAAGCAAATAACGGGATAAAGCTTGTCAAAGCTGGTACCGTGGGCTGTACTGTTTCCACGTTACACCAGTACTCACTCCCCCAAGAATATATCTATGTAATCCCCGTTTCGTACCTCACTATTGAACTTGCCTACTTATAGGTGCTGGTTTTAAAGAGATGATTGATGATATTGCGCACGCCCTCTACCGCACCTACATCGGGGACGTCGAACCTATCAACGCACGCCCATTAAACACACACCTCTGTATCACTCTTTCTCGCAAGCGGCAACACCCGTCCCTGACAAACCTTGATACGCTGCTGAGTATGCTCGACAGGAAAGATCAGCTTATGGTCTAGATAGACTTTTCTATGAAAACCAGAGCGAATAAAATAGATGAAAGAGGCTAACCACAGCCTCGAATGCGATAAGCCACACGATAATGAGTGTGTATCGCTTGTGGAACACCAAGTCTTGATTGGTTTGCTGAACTTCATAAAGGTCGCGAATAATATCGAGCTTACGCTGCACTGCTTCGCGCCAGCGATCGAGAGAAAGCTTTTTGACAAGGCGCTCGTACACATCAGTGTAGTATTCATCACCAGACATACGAATACTGTTTTCAAGACGCTCGGTAATAACCGAAATATCAACGCGCAGCTGTGCCAGTTCAGAAATAGGCCGCCCACGCTGTGTCTTGTCAGAATCAAGATGCTCGGTGTAAAAACGATTCAGGCGTCGATCTAGTAGGCGATCGAAGTACTGCAGCTCTAAGATCTGAATCGTAACGAACTCAAACAACTCCATCGAGTCAAAGCATTTATCATCAAACACAAATGAGCCGCCACTGTCTATCACAATAAGCTCGTCACCGTAATATCCGGTACGAGAGCGTAAAATCAAATCTTGCTGGTAAAATGAAAGAGGATTGAGCTCCAATCGCAACAACGAGGCAATATCACCGCCATAGGTTTCCATAATTTTTTCACTGGAAACAGTGCTGCGCATCGGGCTTATATGCACCGTAAAGTAATCGTTCTTAAGATTACAAAAGTGGGGGCTGGTGATCGCGCTATAAATCTTTTTAAAGGTATCATACGCGTAGGTATCAGCGCGCTGATCATACTCTGTTTTGAGCTCAATAACTTTTGTCTTCAGCTCACTAAGCGTACCGACAAAAGGCACGCGATAGCAGTAAGACAACACACCAAAGCCATGAATCTTACTCAGTACGTAGCATGAGGCGCCCTCTTTGCCACCATCAACTAATTCTTCATTGGTGATACCAGCGTCGTACCCTTCCCCTTCAGAGACAATATCATCACCGCGCAGGTGGTACGAAATAGGAATATGATAGTTTTTGAAACGTGCAGAAAGCGGCGTATTGTACGTTGGCACCAGATGCTGACTCTTGACCATTTCACGATCAATATCATCACCAACGTCATAGGCGTAGAAAAAAACAATATCACCGGAAAAAATATCGCGCTGCATAGGTCACGTTAAGTAGGTTTTTTGATACTTGATGAGTGTAGCATGGTGGGTACAACGAAGCAAATAAGCTTATAGATAAGGGCTTTTCCATTACTCACCCGTCTCAGAGGAGTTTGTCACTCTCACATTGATGTTATTCAATGGATGCTTGTCGTCACATAGTTTTGCCAGCTGCACCGAAGAAACATGAGTATACACTTCGGTTGTCCCCAGCGTACGGTGCCCCAGCAGCTCTTGAATGATCCGCAGGTCAACACCTTGATGCAGTAAGTGGGTGGCAAATGAGTGTCGCAACACGTGCGGCGTCAGCGGACGATCTATTTTGAGGAAAGGACGAAACATCTCGCATACTCGCTGCACAGCCCGCTCGTTCATTCTTCTGCCACGAATACTCAAAAACAAAAACTGGTCTGCCTCAAGCCCAAAAACCGCACGTTCGTTCTCGAGGTACAACTCCATCGCCGCCTTTGCTTTTGAGCCAAACAATACCATACGCTCCTTGCGCCCCTTACCCATGACGCGAATTACTTTTTCTTTCATATCAACATCGCCAAGACGCATATGCGTCAGCTCTGCGCACCGCACGCCGGTTGCGTACAGCACCTCGAGTATGGCTTTTTCGCGATACGGAACTTTGGACGGCAAATCCAAAATAGAAACCTCATCAAGCAGATAGAAAATCTCATCAACACTCAGCGTGACCGGCAACTTGCGATCGGCACGAGGTGGCTTAACTTTAATCGCCAGGTCAATACCCTGCCCTTTTAAAAAATTCTGTAGAGAGCGCAAACACGATAGTTTGCGTGAGAGCGTCGACTTCGCCATCTTTTCATAAAACAACGAAACCACAAAACGCTTTAGAATACGATCAGAGGAATCAATCGCTTGTTTGTCTTGCTCGATAATACGCCGCCAAAAGGTCATGACCTGATAAAGATCACTTCGATATGCGCGCAACGTGTGATGCGACACATTCTTTTCGGTCTCTAAAAAAATAAGGTACTCATCTATCTTTTCGATGAACTGATCAAGTTTCATACGGCAGCACTGTTGTGTGTTATACTCGCGTTCGCGCAACTATACTATGTTCACCTGGCGAAAACAAAGCATTTATATGAAGAAAAAAAAGAGTGTCACACCTACTGTTATCCCGGACCCTGGTCCGGGATCGGCATTCGAAGAAGGCACGAGACCCTCGACAAGCGATGGTGACACAGGAAGATTCATCGAGCACGTGGTAACAACCCTAGAAGCCGCACTTGCCCCCTTCCCCCTGCCACTTGTCGATTGTATGATCGAGGAATTCGGCCACGATCCTTTTCTTATTCTGATCAGCTGCCTACTCAGTCTGCGCGCACGAGATGTGGTCACTATCCAT
>JASFWT010000107.1:0-3616 GCA_050049075.1 Candidatus Babelota bacterium
AGTGAGTCAATACTCAAAATTAAAGTGCAACTTTAAAACTGAGTGTTTTGCTCAAAATTAAAGTAAGTCTTTTTTTGTGGAAAACCTTATGCTACCGTGATGATAGAAAAACGTATTAAAAGGTATTATATGGCAATACATTCTCGTCACATATAAACGCTACTAGAGCAAGATAAAAAATTCTTCAAAGTTGTTTTACTCTCTGGTGCTCGTCAGGTGGGGAAAACAACAATTCTAAGTCACACTCAGAAGCATGCGCAGCGAATAACATTTCAGCCCATCAACGACGTATATAATGTTCGTACCAATCCAGATGCTTTTCTGAAGGAATTTCAGCCACCTCTTATTCTTGATGAGGTTCAATACGTTCCAGAACTACTTGCAAGTTTGAAGTGTTATGTTGATGAGCGAGACGAGAGGGGAATGTATTTTCTGAGTGGATCTCAGAACCTTTCTTTATTGAAAACGGTAAGTGAGAGCATGGTTGGTCGAGTGGGTGTTCTTTTTATGGAGCATATGTCTCTTCTTGAGATTGCTAATATTGCATCTGAGCCAAAGCATAACTGGTTGCCTCTTTATCTTGAGAAGCCTAATAAATTTAACTTGCAGGAGTTTGATACTCTCTCTGACTATAACTTGTTTGAAGCAGTTTGGCGTGGTGGCTTTCCAGGTTTAATTAATAGTCGAATTGCTGATGTTACACGCTTTTTTACTAGTTATATGCGTACATATATAGAGCGCGATGTGCGAACTATTAGCTCTTTACGGAATATTGATAAGTTTCAATCCTTTCTTCGCTTGTGCGGCATGTTGTCCTCGCAAGAGGTAAACTACTCTCAGCTTGGTAGGGAGCTTGGGCTTACCAGTGTTAGTGCACAAGAGTGGACTCACCTTCTTAAGCAATCGTTTCAGTGGCGTTCGATTCAGCCTTATTATACTAACGAAATAAAGCGTATTTCTCGTAAGCCAAAGGGGTATATTACCGATACAGGGTTGCTTTGTAATTTGCTTAATATACAGAGTCCGGATGATTTGAGAGACCATTCTTTGCGAGGGGCTATTTTTGAAACATGGGTTGTAAATCATATTCATCAACTTGCAACACAGCTCGTTGCAAAACCTTTGATATATCATTGGCGTTCTCTCGATGGTGGCGAGGTAGATGTTGTTTTGGATCATAATGGGATGCTTTATCCTATCGAGATTAAGTTGACGCAATCACTTCGCCCCCACGACTTGCGTGGTATACAATCATTTCGCCGCGCATTTAGTGGTCGCAGGATTGCACCAGCTCTCATTATTTATGGAGGAGATATCCCCTATGCAATTGATGAAAATACCTTTGCGTTACCTTGGCATGCTTACTGTCTTCCTTAGTAGTTGCGTATTTGCCAAAGTTACGTTTTCTGCACCGCTGCCAACAGAAAACTTGCTGCTGTCCTATCTGCAAAAACATCCTGAGGTAAAGCTGCCATGGCTGGATGATTTCTGTGCCGCCATGCAGCCGGGGCATACGATGAAGAATCGTCGAGGCAGAGGGTATATAAAACTTTTTTTTGATAAAGATATTGCCGAGCATGTCGTGGTGCCGTTGATGCGGAGTCGCCATAATATGGCGCGCAACAGTGAGCGCATTGTTGATCAATTTGAGCGTCGTGCACCGCATCTTTGGTACAAGTGGGTTGAGCAAACCGATCAAGTGGTGCGCAATATGTTCAACAGTGAGGCTATTCTTGAGGAGACCTATGAAATAGCTGAGCAGGTCTATCAAAAGGTACGTGGTCATCATGTTGTCGTGCTGGGGCAGACGCCAGTTTATGTCGGTGCTATGTTGCAGGGTATGTGTGAAGAGCTGGAGGATACGCAAACAACCATAAGCTTTATTCCTTTTTCGGGCTGGCCCGATCTGGTCAGTAGCAACGTCGCTTACAAAGAACGCATTGTGTACAACCTGGTGACGCCGTTCCAAGAACAGTGTTTTTATGAGGTTGCCGCCGAGCGTGGCATCAGCCCCGCTATCTTTGCCACCCATCCCGAACAAAAGCTTTTCGTTCTTGATCGTTCAAAGGGACCCAGCATAGCTTCGTTTGCCGCGCTTGTTGCGCGATGGTGTGCCCATGAGAACGTAGCTATACCCGACATGTATTTTATGCATCTTGGTCCCTATCATAAGCTCTCTGTATTTGACGAAGAAGGGCGCATGACTCATGAAATTGCACCAGGCCTTCACTGGGCGATTGAGTGTGATTGGGTGCCGATGAGCAAAGATGTTGATGCCTGTTTTGATGGTGAGGTCGGGAATGAGCTGCGCGTGCAGCCACCATTTCCTGCGCTGTTGTGGACGCCGCAGCATGTCGAGAGCTTATTTACAAAATATCCTACGGCAGAAGCGATGACGCTTTTTGAGCGCTTTGCTGATTACTCACGCAGACCAAACGAAATACTCCAATAATAGCCATCACCAGCGCGGCTGAGTGGTACGGTAGCAGTAATGTGCCACGAACTAATTCCTGGCGTACTGATTTTTCGCACAATACCACACACGAGACTGTGTTGTTGCCTGCTGCCCTGAGCAGTTGCCTGTGTGCTGTACTCAGCGCTTTGCCAGCTGCCACGATACAACAGCTGCCCGTGCCATTTCTTGTTGCCATAGCCAATGCCAATTTGTCCTTGCATGATCGTACCGGGGGTAATAGAGCGTGTGGTCAGTGAGGGATAGAGGTGTTGGCGAATGTGTTGCGTAATGTCTTCGTCAGGGCTAATGCCAACCTCAGTACCGGCGATACCTTCAAATAAAAAGGGGACGGCATTACTGGTTGTATCAAGCTCATAGCGTCGCTCCTCAGCAGGTAGATACTGCAAAACGCTGAAGCTGGTATTGTAGTCCCAGCGACTGCCCAATGGTAGGGTGTATTGACAGGTCAGGCCGACACCCCAGTGGCCGCTGCCTAGTGGCGGGGCTAAGAGTATATCTCGTACACGATTGGTGAGCTGTAGGGCAAAAGGGTGTGCCGCTAGAGGGGGTGAGCCATCATCCCTGTCAGTGGCTCGTTGTCGTGCGAGCGTGCCGGTGGGAATACTGACTTGTATGCCGCTGCTTAAGGTGCCGAGCTGGGCGCTTTTAAGGTTGTAGGCAAAGGTGCAGAGTGTGTCATGAAAACCGGCAGTGCCAGCTTGTGCGTGCCAGGGAGTGAGGGGCAGGCGCGGGCCACGATTAGAGCGTGGCAGCAACGAACGCTTGGTTTCTTTTTTTCGTTTAAATGTTTGCATGGTATCAAGTACTGCTGCGCGATGGGGATCGGCGAGCCATAGGTGACGCAGGCTGGCTCCAATGCCACCATCAACACTGAGTGACCAGTTACCATCAGCCAGCGTATGTGCCAGCTTTGCTTGTACTGTGTGTTCTTGGATGCTGAGTGCACGTGCGTGCCCTGCCATACGATCAAAAAAGTCAGAAGCAGATGAAGGAAGTTTTACTTTTGTCAGCTCTTCAAGCGCTAATTCACGCAGCGGCGTAAAGGTGAGGTAACGCCCCAATGGCGCAATACTGCTACGATGTTCAGTCTTAATGGTGAGGTGTGGGGTGTGCAGCAATGGTAGAAGCTGCGGTAGCGGC
>JASFWT010000108.1:0-3608 GCA_050049075.1 Candidatus Babelota bacterium
CTATGGCGGCAAGCGACGAAAAAACCGGCGCTGCGCCAGAAGCAACAACATCTACTCCTGCAGATACTTCGCCAACCTCCCCTTCCCGTGAAGACATATCTGCAGAACAAACCACAAGTCCAAGTAGTGATGCCGCGGATAAAAATAATCGACGCGCACCTCGTGGACGCGGCAATCGTGGACGCGGTGGTCGTAGTCGCAACAATAACGGTCGTGATCGTGAGGAACGCCACATGGATGCTCAAGAGGAAGCACCAAGTGGGCCACGCAAGTCTATTTACGTCAGTGAATTAAAAGACAAAGGCATCACCGAGCTGATCGAATACGCAAAAGAGATCGGCATCAAAGACTGCTCCTCTTTAAAGAAACAAGAAATTATTTTCCGCATCATCGAAAAAGAAAGCCGCAACGCTGACATTTTCGGCGAAGGCATTCTTGAGCGCTTACCTGATGGTTTTGGTTTTCTGCGTTCACCAAAGTTTAACTATGTTCCTGGCTCCGATGACATCTACGTCTCACCAGCGCACATAAAACGCTTTGGCTTGCGCACCGGTGACGTAGTACAGGGTGTACTGCGTAAACCAAAAGAGTCTGAAAAATACTTTGCACTGCAACGTGTTGAGCAGGTTAACTACGAACCAGCCGCAAATAACAAACGCAAAACCGTCTTTGAAAACTTAACACCGCTGTTCCCTGACGAACGTTTTACGTTTGAAGGTGACCCAAAAGTCATCTCGACACGTATCATGGACATGCTGGCACCGATTGGTAAAGGACAACGTTCGCTGATTGTGGCGCCACCACGTACCGGTAAAACCGTTCTACTTAAAGAGATCGCCAATACCGTTCTGGAAAATAATCCAGAGGCTATAATGCTAATTTTGCTGATCGACGAGCGCCCAGAAGAGGTGACTGATTTCCGTCGCTCAGTAAAAGGTGCTGAGGTCGTAAGCTCTACGTTTGATGAGTCTGCGGCTCGCCACGTACAAGTAGCAGAAATCGTGCTGGAGAAAGCAAAACGCCTGGTTGAATGTGGTAAAGATGTCGTCATCATGCTGGACTCTTTAACTCGCTTGGCACGTGCGTACAACACGCAAGCACCATCAAGCGGTAAAGTGTTAAGTGGTGGTATTGACGCTGGTGCACTGCAGCGACCAAAACGTCTATTTGGTGCTGCACGTAACGTTGAGGAAGGTGGCTCATTAACCATTATTGCTTCCGCACTCGTCGAAACCGGCTCCCGTATGGACGAAGTTATCTTTGAAGAGTTTAAGGGCACCGGTAACATGGAAATCAACCTGACCCGCAAGCTATCTAACCGTCGCATCTACCCTGCGTTCGATCTACAATCATCTGGTACCCGTCGTGAAGACCTGTTGCTTAGCGATGAAGAGCAGAACCGCGCATGGATCCTGCAGAAGTTCCTGACCAACATGAACACTATTGAAGGTATGGAATTCTTGATCGACAAGATGAAAAAGACCAAGACCAATGATGAGTTTTGGGAATTAGTTAATAAGAAGAAGTAAACGCTTTGCGCTTACTTCAGCCACAACCGTATGGGTCGTGGCTGATCCCGGCGTCGAATAATCAACAGATTATTCGACCGTGATTCCCCAGCTAGGATAATAAAACCAAAAACCTCTTTCATTAAAGATACGTCATCTCGGTTTTGGCACCGTAGGTGGCAAAGCACCGAGACCCAGATCGTACAAAAGGTTTACAGAAAGCGGAATATGTCTCTTCTTCTTGGTATCGAAACATCATGTGATGAGACCGCCGCTGCAGTGTATGACACACACGCGCAACGCATTGTTTCTCATCATTTGTTTTCCCAAATCGATTTGCATAAAGTCTACGGTGGCGTCGTGCCCGAGATTGCCTCACGCTCACATCTGGAAAAAATCCAATCCATTGTTGCTCATACTCTGGCAGAAGCTGGTATTACCAGCAGCGACCTCAGCGCGGTTGCAGTCACCAGCAAGCCAGGCCTTGCCGGCGCATTGCTCGTCGGTTTTTCGTTTGCCAAAGCCACTGCCTGGGCACACAACATTCCCTTTATTCCGGTAAATCATCTTGATGGGCATGTATTTTCGTCACATTTGAACGATGATGGCTCTTTTAACCCGTTACCCTACCCGCACCTGGCCCTGTCAGTCTCGGGCGGCCATACCGCCCTATATCGCGTCACCGCATTTGGTGAACGAGAAGAAGTCGGCCACACACTCGATGATGCAGCTGGCGAAGCGTTTGATAAAGTGGCCAAACTGATTGGTCTGGGGTACCCCGGCGGCCCGATCATCGAGAAACTGGCCACCGAAAATGAGTTTCGTGATGTGTTTAGCTATCCACGCAACAAAACCAAGCCTGACCGCTATACCTTTAGCTTTTCAGGGCTGAAAACCGCTATTTTATACGACCTTGCTAAGCGCGGTTATATCAATCTGGCCACCAGCAAACCAACCAAAAAACTTACTGCGCAGGTACAAAAAGACGTTGCCAGTTCACTGCTAGTATGCATCGGCGATATCTTTGAAAAGATGGTACTACGTGTTTTTAAAGAGCAGCCTGACCCACAAGGCTTTGCGTTTGTCGGCGGTGTAGCATGCAATGAATACCTACGTAAAAGACTTGCTGCAGCATGTAAAAAGCGGTCTAAATTCTTTGCCGCTAGCCCTAAAAAGTTTTCCACCGACAACGGTGCTATGATTGCACTGGTGGGGAGCTATTTACTTGAAAGGGGCCTGGTGGGCACCATGCAAAGTGATATTTTTGAGTAACTCTTGTTTCGAAACTATAAAAAATATGTATGCTGAGCTCCAATGGCTGGACCCCGGCTCGAGGCCGGGGAGACAACGTTAACGTTGCTTCTTCAGCGACATCCCGGGTTCATGCCGTAGGCTGAAGGCCCCGGGAACTTATAAAAATTCGCGTCAGCGAAAGCTTTTAAGAAAGGAACACTATGTTTAACGACAATCACGATTACCGTACCTCGCAGCCAATGGCGCGAGGGTTCATGCAAAAAGTCTTTGCCTGGATGACCGTTGGCCTCAGCATTTCTGCTGGCATCGCCTATTATTTTTCACCTGAAGTAAACCCCCTGCTGTTCCGTCGCCTCGCAACCGGCCCACTCTGGTTCCTGCTGATCGTACAGTTTGGCTTGGTAATGTACTACTCGTTCAACTGGCAAAAGCTTTCGACAACAACCAGTGCCGGTATTTTCATTACTTACTCCGCGCTTTCTGGCGTGACACTCGCACCAATCACCTACATCTATACACAGGCATCATTGATTCAGACTTTTGTCGTTGCTGCTGGTCTGTTTGCGATGATGGCGATCTACGGGTGGGTAACCAACCATGACTTGTCGCAGTATGGCAGCATGTTAACCATGGGCTTGTTTGGCCTTATTTTAGCTATGTTTGCCAACTGGTTCTTTCAAAGCAGCCAGTTTGATCTGATGATCTCATGCGTTGGGGTACTTTTGTTCACCGTACTGACCGCGTATGACATTCAAAAACTAAAATACATCAGCCGCTACCACGCTGATGATCCAGAAATGCACGGTCGCTTGGCACTAATGGGCGCCCTGCATTTGTATCTTGATA
>JASFWT010000109.1:0-3593 GCA_050049075.1 Candidatus Babelota bacterium
TGCCATTGTCGCCGTCGTAGTTGTTTGCTTACCACGACTCATAAGGTTAATAACCCGCGGCCCAATCATCGTCACCAAAAGCGTTATAATTGCCAGCACCACTAAGATTTCAACCATCGAGAAACCTGCACGCGTCGAGCGAGCTACTTGTTTTAACATATTATTCCTTTTTGTTGAGGTAATAAAAAAATAGATCCCGGCTTAAAGCTGGGACGACTCTGTTGAAGTTTATACACCAGCCATGTCTCCCATTTCCATAATTGGCATAAAGATTGCAACCACAATAAACATTACTATGGCAGCAGTCACAATGGTCATAACCGGTGCAATCTTATCTGTTAAAGACTCGGTTATTTCAACCAGTTCGGTATCGTAATCTTTACCAACCGATAACAGCATTTCTGCCAGCTTGCCCGACTCCTCACCGGTGCTAATCATGTAGCTTGCCATACTGGGAAAAAGACCGGTTTCTTTGAGGTAGCGTGCAATTTTACCCTCTTTAATAATATTGTCACGCGCTTCCTTGAGCTTCTGGGTCAAAACTTTGTTCTCAACAATTTCACATACAATGTCGAGCGCCTCGGATAAATTCACGCCACTCTCCAAAAGCATGCCCAGCGTTTGACTAAACTGCACCACCGCTTTTGTTTTGGAAAAATATGAGATCATCGGAATGCGCAGCGTCCACTCATCCAGCAGGTAACGACCAGACTCGGTACTCTTCCAGCGCATAAAAAGAATGGCAAGTGCGATACCACCACCCACGAGCCATAAAAAGTAGTTCACCATCAAATTAGAGAGGGTCATCAGCAACACCGTTGGACCGGGTAATTCCTGCCCCGTCTTGGTAAACATCTCGGCCATGCGCGGCACCAGGTAGGTCAACATCCCCACGACTACGACACCAATCATTGCCAGCTGCTGCAGTGGCTTACTCATTGCTTTTTTAACTTTTTTCCGGGTTTCCATGGCCCGCACCATGTACTCATGCAAGCGCTCTAAAATAACATCCAACTTACCGCTGGCCTCACCGGCACGAACCAGCTGAATATAGACGTTGGAAAATGCATTAGGATGCTGCGCCAGCTGATCAGCCATCGCTTCACCACCCTTGATACCTTCTTTGACGGTAATCAAAATACCTTGAAACGGTTGCTCGAACTGCTCAGTCAAAAGCTCAAATGCTTGCAGCAGCGGCACACCAGAACGCAGCAGTACACCCAGCTGCTTGGTAAACATGATGACGGTTTTTTCTTCGACTTTTTTGGCGAACAATGAAGAGAGCGAAAAGCCTTGTTGTGCCGTACCTGCGAGCTCAATACTGGTGGGCATCAGTCCTTGACCTTGCAATAACTCTTTGGCACCTTGCGGCGATGGAGCGTCAATGGTTCCGGTAACCTGTTTGCCAGCCCGCGTAAATGATTGGTAATAATATAGCGGCATTTTTGACCTCTTTTTCTGTTTCTTGCAATAATTCAATTGGTATAAATACTCTAGTGATAGAGCCTGCAAAAAACGCGTTGCACACTCTATCAAAAAGGGGGATAAAAATGAAAACAAATAGGTTTTTACTTATAGTAGGGCTATTAACACCGCTGTTTGCCCATGCCAGCCGTTCGCACAACGCGACACAAGCTGATGAATATTTTCGCTCACCATCACTGGTTGCTGGCCACGTAGCAATGGCGCCGCTTCACGAATTCTTTGACGAAGCCGCCGACAAATCAGCGCTGCGCAATCCACAAACCCTGCAGGAAAAAAATGCGTTTTACTGCAACGCCATGTCGTTGTTTGTCAGCAAAATGTATAACTCGGCGCAATACGCCGACCACCTTTCCCAAAATGCAACGCACGTCACCGAGCTGCTGCACCTTGCTGGCCAGTATGGTTTGGGCCAAGAAGCAGTGTACACCGGCCTGCGCCTCTTTCACAACAAGTTAAAAGAAGCAGACATTGTCGACGATACTGCCGCCGAACACATGCTGGCAGAGTTCCCCAAGCTGCTGGAAAAATTCTTTACGGCTAGCGAGCCAGCAACGCAAAAACCAAGCTCGCTGCACTCTCCTGCTAAGGTGATGGAGAACATGCTACTGGCAGAGTTCACCGCGCATGTTCAACAACCAAAAGTTGAGCTGGATCAATTCTTTAGCGGCTTGGCACGTAAGATGGCCAATGCGGTACCGCAACAAAAACCACACGACAATGATCAATTATTGATGCGCGAACGTCTGCGCACACAAGTGGTAAGTTTTCTGGAACAAGTAATCGGAAAGACAATGTGGTACCCACAAAATTATGAAAGCATCTGGGACTCTGTTACCAGCATGGCGCATCACATTCACATGCTGGGCGCCAACGGTGTTCTAAATCATAGCGATGATATCGACAACCTTCACTGGAGCTTGGTGCACCGTTTCAGCTTCTTTTTGGATCAATACGGCGCACGCCTGCCCCGCAGCTTCTTTGCCACTATTCGTGATGACATCGAACGCAAACAAGTGTTCTTTTTAAATGCACCAGAGCTTGATGACGGCATCAATACAAAGCGCAAGACGCTACTTGATGCGCTGACACGCGCTGAAGCAAAAGCGGTCGCCTTCACACACGGTATCTTGTCTGATGACCTGCCAGAACACAGCCGCCGCAGCAACCACAATGACATGGCAGCTAATGACATGACCATGATTAACGGTGGCTTTAGTGGAGACATTGCCACAGAGCTAGAACATATCAACCAGGGACCACCGCAGCTGATGCTGGGGTAGTAACGTCACCCTTCTTGAAAGTCCAGAGGACTCGTACTGGATGCTCAAGAGCATGACAATAAAGGGGAACGAATGAAACACACAACCACGTCACTCTGGCTTGTCCAGAGTCTACTCACCCTCTCGCTGCTGCTCACCGGCGGCGCACTAGAAGCAACACAAACACCTTTACAAAAAACAGAACCGCTTTCCAAAAGAGAAGAACTGAAGCGTGCTGGAGAAATCTTAAAAGAGAACCCTCATATAAGTAGCAGCGAGTTTATAGAAAAAGCAAAAAAAGCTGGTATTGAAAGTAACATTTATTTTCTTTCCAAATATATTGATTTGGTCGCTGTAGCAGTGTCAGCAGATAGCATATGCTCAGATCATTCTCTCTCATAAGAAAAGCGTAAAGAAGCAGCTAAAACACTCTATCTATTTTATGCGATGCGTGACATACATGAAACACCGCACAACCGAATAGCAGAAGGCCTCGGTCTTCTTTTGGGTGGAGCAACTGGTTACCTACTCAATAAAGCAGCTGACTCAAATTTTGTCACCTCTGCTATTCAGAGCTCAAGCAAGCGCTATGCCACTGCAGCAGGCACAACATACTTAATCACTGCTTTTGTTCGATTACTGTCTAGGCCAACAATGAAAAAGCTACTGACAAAAGCTATTGATGCACACGCTCGCCTGCACGCTTCACAGTCAAAATCTATCGCCATTCAGCGAGAAGCAGCAAAAGAATTTTATCAAAGAGCAGCTCTCTTTAGGTTCTGCTATGATCTTCGCAATAACTTCATCACACTAAGTCAGTTCAGTACGGTACTACCACTCTGGAATATG
>JASFWT010000110.1:0-3584 GCA_050049075.1 Candidatus Babelota bacterium
TTTTTGGGATTTTTTAGGCCCCTGGAGACTAACATTACGTGACTCTTTTTTTTATCCCCACTCAGACATGCTAGTGGTGCACTTCACTATTGAACTGGCGCCATAAAAACATGCAAGGGTAGGGGGTTTTTACCTTCCTGGTGCGACGCCCGGTACAAGCAGTTTACCGTCAGGGCCAAATACCGGTTCTCTGCCACCTGTATGTGGTGGTGTCACTGGTGCTGCGGATGGTGATGGTTCTGCAGCAGGTGCGGCTGCCGGCTCTACCGTTTTTATCTTAGGCCGTGATGGAAAGCTGCCGGTGGTGGCGCCGGTGGCATGTCCGTGCATTGCTTCGTAATACGTTCTCCAGGTATGAGCCAGATCAACTGCAGCTCTAAACTCTTCCCGCTTGGCGGCGGTATCAAGTTTGGTTTCTTCTATGCCTGCTGCAGCCGCAATCGCAGCCTGCCACTTTTTCGCACCAAGCAGTGCCTCTCGGTACGCATGTTCCATATCGGGTCCTTTTTTTCTCTGTCTGCCTTTGCGGCGTCGTGGTGTTGAGCCAGTTTTTCGCGCCGGTGGGGGGGTGGTAGCGGCGGGATATTTTGCCACTGCTGCGCTTGCTTGTGCGAGTGCGGAGTTTGCCTGCCCCAATTCTTTACGTGCATCGGCGCTATGCTTCCATTCATGTATACCACCCGCAGCTTGCTGCCACCAACGGCCTATACGACCAACTGTTGCCTCGGCTGTTCGCGTTGCAATGCTGGTGCCAAATGCTCTTAAGGCGGCATTGGCTTTCTGTACCGCTTTTTGTGCAGCGGCAAGCTCGTCACTGTTTTGATCAATAGCTTCTTGATGTCGAATAACTTCATCTTTGTAGCGTTGTACCTGCGCTGCCAGAGTAGCATCATCGGGGTTCAGCTGTTGCGCAGACAGGGTGCGGGCAAGTCGATCCTCACTAGCGTGCAGTGCAGCGTATGTATCACGCAGTCTTTGTGCGGTATCACGTGCAGTAAGTAGTCGGTCAGCATGTTGTGAGATTGCTTTTTTACGGGACACTATGTTAGCAAGTTTTGCTCTTGTCTGTGCCTCTTGAGCAGCCGTTGTTTTTCCCGCTAGTTGCGTGAGAAGCACCTTTTCTTTTGCCTCAAGAGACTCTACCGTAGTAATAGCTGAATCAGCTTCTTGGTCATATTGTAACGCTTGTTCGCCAGCGCGCGTGACGAGTGCTGCTTTCGCCTGTTCTCGTTGAGCTTCTCTGCGTGCTGTTGGTCCAAGAGAGTGTACCGCTTCAGCTATCATACCCAGTGTGCCTGGTGCGCGAGGCGGTACATATGTTGGCAATGGAGGAATACTCGATAAACCATGCCATGAGCCAAACCAGCCAGTATAGATAGTGACATCATCACCAGTAATATCTTCGCTTGCAACCGTACGTTGTTTTGCCGCATGCGCTGCGGTAAGACGAGCAAGCACATCACTATGGGTTTTGAGTTCTTGTAGATGGGTGCTGCGCTGTGTCACCTCGGCAGCAGGTGTCTCGGTGTTAGCAATGGCGTTCTGTAGCGCTACGTGTGCTTCTTCTTGAGCGGTTCTGTTTTCCTCCTGTGCCGTAGCAAGCTGCTGACCAAATTGTGTCAGGTCAGCTACGCGCTGCGCATGCAACGCCTCTTGATACGTTACTGTTCTTTGCGCCACTACGTTATTTGTGATTGCCAGAGCGGCAGCAAGATCTTCCTGCAGCACTAGCAGCGCTTCATTGTCACCGTTAGCAGCAATCATAGCCTGCAACGCAGTTTGTTTTTGTAACAGTACTTCTTGTTTTTGTAGCGCTTCTTTAAGAGCGATAGCAGCTTCGCGAATAGCAGTGTTCCCAACGCGCTCTGCCGCATCAGCTTCACGATCAAGTTTGTTTACCTGGGTACGCAGCGCCGCATTACGTCTTGCTTGTTCACGCCCCTCTTCGCTGAGTGCGGTGGCAATAAGAGTAAGCACGCCAGAAGTGTTTGGTGGCGCATCCAATTGTGGTGCTTCAAAGTGAGTGATTTTCATGAGCGTGGTAAATAGTGCAAGATCTTCTGTTGCTTTAAATAGCTGTTGTTGCTTTCCTTTGTTTAAAGGATCGCTTGCAGCGGCACCTGCTGCGGTATTATATGCTGCTACTAGATCCCACATTTGCTTATTAAGCGCGCTACTATGTGAGGGGAGTGGCGTAGTGTGTGCTCGTTGAGTAACAGCTCCGTAAGGAGCAATTTTATCTAATCTTTCTTGAACTTGTGCAATGGCACGTTCTGTATGAGCCAGTTCAGCCGGTGTGGCTGGCGTAGCATCGTTCGTCGCAGTAAAGGCCGCTAACTGTGCATCGCGTGTGCTGCGTAATGTTGCCAGTTGTGCTTCGAGCTCGTCTGACAAGCTGCTTAAGTGCAATTTGGCGCGCTCGGTAAGTGGGTCTTGTTTGGGCTTCTGTAAAGCAGTTTCTGTAGCTTTTAGCTTAGCTTGTGAAGCAGCTCGTCCCACCATACCACCAATATCTTCACCAACTAACCCAAGGCGTACTCCAGGGTTGCCAAGAACTGCTAAAATCTCTCTGTCCCCTAGGTCGAGGTCTTCTGGTAAGGCAGCTGGGTCGGTTATGCGGTTTTCGGTTGCATCTTTACGAATCATGCGCCACGTTTTCCAGGTCTTTTTAAGAGTCCCAAAACTATTTCGCAGGAAATTGCGGAAGTACCAGGCGATGAACACTGCAATGATTGGCACACCAATTTTAAGAAAGTTTTTCAGCCACTTTCTTTTTGGAAACACTTTGGTAAGGGCAAGAACAGATTCTTGTAGATCAACAAGAGTAGCAACCGGTATCTGGTGAGGGTTGTCGGCATGTGACTGCAGTTGCCGCAGAAGGTGTCCCATATGTTTAGCTACCAATTTTTCGTGTGCTTTTCTTTTTTGCCCATCGGTAAGCGTGCTTTTGTGTAGCAGAATAAGTTGCGCAGTCAGCGTCGCCAGCGAGGGGCGTGTTACCGATGAGAGTGAAGGGTGGTAAAACAGTTCATCAAAAGCTCCTTGAGCCATTTGTTTGCGTTCATCCGTTGCGTCATCATGCTCTTGCGCTGTTATAAAAGCGTGAAAGACATTGTGGTATAGTTCGTAGGTGCTTTGCTGCAGGTCAACCAGATCGAGATGTGCGCCTTCAGCATTCTGGGGTGTAGTGCTGTGCAGCAGGTCAAGAAGCTGTTGGGTTGGGCCATCGTGTGCATGATACTTTGTGCCGTGCGAAACACGTTTGAAGAACTGTGGCCACAGGGCATTATCGGTCGGCAACGTCGTACTGTCAGTAATAAGTTTTTTGGCAAAGAGCTGCTCGTGTGCCGCGTTGCTGTGTTGTGCCAGTAGTTCATCAAGCGTGTGATGATGAGCAAGAACTTCTTTGCGCAGGAAATCCATCTCTTTAATGCGCGCGTTCTCTGCCTGCAGAGAGGGAAGACACCACAGAAGGGCACAGAGGCCGAGGTAATGAAGGTAGTATGGTAAGCGTATTTTCATTTAAACATTCCCCAGAAGTTCAGCCACAAGGGACGGATCATCAGGTTTCTCACCATTAGTAT
>JASFWT010000005.1:0-11682 GCA_050049075.1 Candidatus Babelota bacterium
CGTTTATACCGTGTTGATCACACATCAGTCTTTTACCTTCTCCGATGCCATCGTGATTGGTCCGTCGCTGAGGCCACGAATGAACTGATAGATAAATGGATGATCTTCATCCCAAATAGTTTTTGCATCGGTGATATACAGAATTTTACCTTCATGCAGCATAGCGACGCGATCGGCGTATTTAAAGATGTCGGGATCGTGAGAAATCACGACGGTAGTCGCATTGGTCTCATCATGCGTCTTGCGCATCAACTGGTGAATCATGCTGACCGAGATAGGGTCCAGTCCAGTTGTTGGCTCGTCATATACCAGTACTTTTGGATCGCGCATCAGTGTGCGCGCCAAGCCAACCCGTTTTTTCATACCGCCAGAAAGCTCGGAAGGGTACTTGTTGATGGTTTCGGCAGCCAGGCCAACGGCCAGAATTTTTTCACGCACTTTGGCGACAATTTTTTTCTTTGGTATGCCTTGCTCCAACAAAATAATGCCAACATTTTCTAACACAGAGAGAGAGTCAAGGAGTGCGGCAAACTGAAACACATACCCACATGTTTCAAAGATTTTATCGTGTTCTTGTTCGTCTTCGATTTTTGCGATGTTAACCCCATCAACAATAACGTCACCGCTGTCGGGGCGCATGAGGCCAATCATTTGCTTGAGAAGGACCGATTTGCCCTCACCAGAACGGCCAATGATGGCCAGGAACTCGCCGCGCTTCACCGATAAATTAAGTTCGTTATTAATCACTTTTGTGCCAAATGCCTTGCACAGATTTTTGAGCTCAATGATGTATTTGGATTCGGCCTTTTTCTTGACTTCTTTTGGCGCTTTTTTTTGCGTTGTATTGTCATTCTGGCCTGTCGGGGATCCTATTTTTTCTTGACGCAACGGCGTCTTTTTTTCTGCTGCTTTTTTCATGGCAACCTACGGCATTAAAGAGGTGAGAATAAAATCGGTTACCAGCACCGTCAGGCATGACATCACCACGCTCTGTGTCGTCGACACGCCAACATTTTTGGCGCCGCCGCGAGTATGATATCCCTTGTAGGTTGCAATCACCGCCATCAAGAACCCAAAAATGACCGCTTTGACCAGACCGTGAAAGATGTCGCCCATGGCAACGTTTTGCTGAATCGAAGTGATAAACAGCTCGTGGTTAACCTTGAGGCACCAGACGGTGATCACATAGCTGCCTATAAAGCCGCACAGAGAGCAAAATAAAGAGAGAAGAGGGAGTACGATAGTGGTCGCCAGAATGCGTGGCACGATCAAGTATTGCTGCACATCGATATTAAGCGTGCGAAGCGCATCTACCTGTTCAGAGATTTGCATGGTACCGATTTCGGCCGTCATTGCCGAGCCTGAACGACCGGCAATCATAATGGCAGAGAGCACCGGGCCGAGGACGCGAACCATCCCCAGAAAGACAACAGGGCCAATATATTCGTAGGTGCGAAACTGTTGCAAACCAACGTAGGTTTGCCACGCCATCACCGAGCCAACCGAGCCACCTGTCAAAAAAATGACACTGAGCGAGTTGACGCCGACGGAGTTGATTTGGGCGAATAATTTCTTGGGAGAAAAGCCTTTGACCGAGATCGAGACCATCACGTTGTAAATAAACAACGCTATTTTACCGACGTTATTCAGAATCTCTTCCGTTTGCTTTCCGAGCAGGGTGATCGACTTGATAACCATACGTCAGGCGGTCTTTCGCTTGGTGTGGTGCGTGAATGTGGTGCAGGAAAGGCAGCGAGCGAGTTAGTTTCCTGCGCTAGTTGGCGGCGCTGGCACGGTTGGCAGTGTTGGTGCCTGTGCTACCTGCTTTTGTGACACGCTGATACGAGTAGTGTCAAGCTCTTTCATACGCAGTACGGTTAATGAAAGCGCGCCCAGCATAAAGATAGCGCCGAGAACCCAGGTCAGTTTTTCAAAAAAGGTTTGGCCACCAGAACCGCCAAAGAGTGTTTGACCACTGCTGTGAAGTGCGCCCAGACCCATGTCGCCTTTTCCTTGCTGCAGCATCACAAATACGCCAAGAATGAATGAGAGAAAGATAAAGAGACCAAGAAGAAATGAAAGTAACATGCGGATCCTTTGTTTTATGCGGCACAGCCGTTTTTTTGCTTGAATAAGACAAAATTAACGTTAAGAGCGGCCATTCTACTATGTTTAGTAGCGATGGGCAATTATCTTTGTGTGTATCGTCTGGTCCTTTTTTCATTTTCACGTTACATTGCGCTTCTCAAACAAAAAAGAGGAGTTTTCATGTTTCGTTTGTCGCGTTCGTTTCTACTTTATATCAGCTGCTCTTTGATACTTCCCCTTGCAGCAACTTCCCCGGTTATTAACCGCTATTTTCCCCATATAACCAAAGAACCTTTTTCGCTAGTAACCGGTCGTACTGCGCAGCTATCTGTATCAAGTAGCGCCGCACATACCTCAAAAACCTTTGCGCAGGTCTCTGATGAGCGCGCGGGCCATCGCCTGGATGGGCTCCTTGAAATAGATGGTGCATACGACCTAAAAGCTATTGCGTATAGCGCTAACGCGACATTTTCTAACTATACGCTGCCATTCTTTCGTGAAACCGGTGGACACGCATGGCTTGATCGTAACTTAGTGTTTGACGCACGCAGCAGTCTTTCTATGTACGCTGCGCACCTGCAGGCGCAGTTGCCGTTGTGGGATCATGTGATGGTTGGTGCTTATATCCCCTTTATGCATGTTGAAGCGCGACAGCGATATTATTTCCCAGCTGATGGTCGCACACGGTATTCACCTTCTGATCGTGATCAGGTTGAGCGACTGCAACGGGCGTTGCACAGTGATATTGGACTACAGTCAGGGGATTGGCAGGTAGATGGTTTGGGTGATACTACTGTGTGGGCGCAATATGAGCGAACTTGGTCGTATGTTGGGGTGTTGCGTCAGGCGCAGCTGGGCGCTCGGCTTTCGTGTAGTGCACCGACCGGCCGCCAGCGCAACGAGGCATTTGCTGCTTCGGTACCATTTGGTGCCAATGGGCACTGGGGTGTTGGGGTAACCGTGCAGCCGGCAGCAGAGCTTAAAGAAAATATCTTTTTACATCTTCCTTGCACGTTTGTGTGGCAGGCACCGCGCACAACGGTAACGCGCTTGCCGGTATTTAATGAGCCGGCGGCTTTCTCTGCACTAAAAGGTGCGGTGCGCATCAAGCCTGGTTTTTCCTGGTGTGTAGCGCCGCAGCTTTCATTTGCCCATGCTATGGGCGTTGATAATCTCCACCTCTCTGTTGCGTTTCACTACACACGACATTATGCCGATGTGTGGGAAGATGTGCGTAGCGACAAATCAGTTGATAGCTTTTTGACGAGAAAAACCGCTTATCCTGGTGCCAGTGCCGCGGCAACGCAGCAAAATATACAAAAGGTCAACAACGGTGTGCGTGAGCAGAAAAAACATCTATCAAAGACCGGTGCAGGGTACCTGGTGTGGGATCTGCAGTATGAGCTACGTGAGTTCTTTTCCTCTAAACATGCGCCACTTGTTCGTGCATCATACGAACATTGTGTCACCGGCTACCAGACGGGCCGCACTAACCAGTTAACCTTACAAATAGGCTGGCGCTTTTAACGCTTATTTGACCGTTAGATGGTCATGCACCATATCAATCCACGCGCATTCTTTAGCGAAGTTGGTTTTGATATAGGAAGGATCGATACTGCGCTGAGGGAAATACGCTGAAATTCCCTTAGCGCGGTTCAGATAACGTCCCGTGGTGTTTGCGGTAACCATGCGATCAATCAGCTCCTTACCGGTGCGCAGCGAGTACTTGAGCTGTTCAACATGCTCTTTTGGTACATTCATTGCACGAACACCGCTTAAGAAGACGGTCCCAACACCGTCGTGTGCTTGTTCGACCAGGCGCAGTAGCTCGCTATAAAAAGAGTGAATATCAAGATAGTCAGCAATGCTAAATGAGAGGCATTGTGTCCGTGCACGTTCAACCAGAGCACGGGTACCAACGCGATCTAGGTTCTTACAGGCTAAAATATCTTTTGCTACCTGAGACATGTTCTCTTTGAGGAGCGGCACAAGCTCCATGTTGATATTTGATTGTGTGTAGTAGCCGGTACGACTTTTCCAGTAATCTTTGTAGGTGTCTACGACGACATGGCCAAGCTGTTCTCCGTCCATATTAGGATTGGCTATAAGTCTTTCTAGTGTTGGCCCGTAGCTCCAGCCGGGACCAAACTCAAACTCGGCTGAAGAGGTAAATGCTTTAGCACACCCTTTCATCTGATAGGCTATTTCGATCATTGCGGTATTGCAGGCATCCATGCCCACAAAATCAATTTTCTTTTTATTCATGATATCTGGCGCATGATAGATCTCTTTCATTGCTTCGTAGAGCCCTTGGTTATCAAGATACATGCTGCGCTGCTCATCAAACAAAATACCGCGGTTATGGGCAATTTGATTGGTGGTTGCGCGTGAAGTGCCGCGAGTATTGCTTCCTTGCAGGTAGTACGGTTGCATCACTTCCCATGTAGGATCGATAATGCCACAGCCGTGGCTCCAGAAAATAAGGCCAAACTTCTCTGAAGGACAGGCTTTTTTTGCCCAGCGCACCGCGTCAACAAGCTCGTCTTTGATGGAGCTGTTTTGTAAGCGAGGAACGGTGCCAAGGCTGCGGCAACTGCCCTTTTCAAGTTTATAGCGATGAGCCACATCACCAGGAATATGGAATTCGATAAGGACATTAATGTCTTTTGAGGCCCCAACTTTCATCATTTCATTAAGACGCTTGTAGGCGTACGGTTCAAGATTATTCACCGCATGTACTTTGAGCAGCAACGTCCACTTAGCTTTCTCTGCCGGCGTTTTATTGTCGTTCTGACCACCACTGGTCGTCCGTCCCGAAGGGCGCGGTTTATATATATCGCGAGCAGTCAGTGGGCTGGCGCAAAAGAGGGTGAGTAAAAGTAGTCGTTTGTACATGCTCCGTTTCCTTGATCCAAAATGGGGGTATAAGGTGTGGGTTTTGCTTCTGTGAAAGCGTTTTCCAACTTTAACCAGTATGGTTTGTTTACATATTGAAAATAAAGAAACCGGAGAAAATGCTTTTGATCGGTTGATTCAGAGCGGATGAAGCCTCTTTTTTTGTTGCGGCTTTTCTTCGACAGCACCGCACTTTTTCGCTATAGTGGCGCCTTTCTTACTTACTTTTTAGGCATATCTTCTTGTCATCCTGAACAGGCCGGAATGACAGGTGAAAGGAATACTATGAGCGGCTACTCTTTTAAAGACATAGAGCAAAAGTGGCGGGCAGCATGGGCAGAGCAGCCATACCTGCGTGCGGATCACTGTGATGAGAGTAAACCGTACTACTGCCTCGATATGTTTCCGTATCCTTCCGGGTCTGGTCTACATGTTGGTCACTGGAAGGGGTATGTGTTTTCCGATGTTTATGCCCGTAAAAAGATTCTTGAGGGGCATCATGTGCTGCATCCGATGGGCTGGGACGCGTTTGGTTTGCCTGCCGAAAATGATGCGATCAAAAAACAAATTCATCCTGCCGTTGGCACCGCAAAAAACATTGCAACGTTTAAGAAGCAGCTTGCCACTATTGGCGCGGTATATGATTGGTCTAAAGAACTTAATACTACCGACCCGCAGTACTACAAGTGGACACAGTGGATTTTTACCCAGATGTTTAAAGCAGGTTTGGCGTATGAAGATGTGATGCCGATTAACTGGTGTCCATCTTGTTTGACCGGCCTAGCAAACGAAGAAGTTGAGGGTGGTTGTTGCGAGCGCTGTGGCGCCGAGGTAACTGAGCGTAAGGTGCGACAGTGGGTGCTACGTATCACCAAGTACGCCGAGCGCTTAAGCGCCGATCTTGATGATCTTGCATGGCCTGAAAAGGTGAAGCGCATGCAAAAAAACTGGATTGGTAAGAGCGAAGGATTGCTTTTTACGGCACCGGTAAAAGATATGGATCTGCGCGTACAAACATTTAGTACTCACTTTGAATCGTTTTGCGCCGATACCTTTATGGTAATTGCTCCCGACCATGATTTGCTGCCGACCTTGATTGAAAATGTCCCCAATCATGATGAAATTCGCGCGTTCTGCGAAAACATGATAAAAGAGCGTGCTGCGCGCGGCCGAGAAGAAGAAAAAGAAGTGAGCGGCATTTTTACCGGCCGTTACATGGTTGATCCGGTCAGTGGTAACGAGTTACCAATTTGGGTGGCCAGTTTTGCGTTGAAAGATTATGGCACCGGTATGGTTAAGTGTTCGGCGCATGATGAGCGCGACTTTGCCTTTGCAAAAAAATATAAAATTCCGATGCGTACGGTGTTGTTTCCTCGTGACAAAGAGCAGGCGCAGCGAGTCAAAGCGCTGGAGGAGTGTTTTACCGATATGAAGGATGGTGTGCTTGTAGAACCACTGGCATTTGCGGGTAAGCGTGCCGGTGAGTGTCGCCAGGATATCATCGAGTATTGTGAGAAGCAGGGGTATGCAGTTCGCAAGACGCAGTATCGTTTGCGTGACTGGATTTTCTCGCGGCAACGCTACTGGGGTGAGCCGATTCCACTGGTTCACTGTGATGGCTGCGGTATTGTGCCGGTGCCCGACGATCAGCTGCCGGTTGAGCTTCCTGATGTCAAAAACTATCAACCAACGGGAACGGGGCAGTCGCCACTGGCTGCTATTGATTCCTGGGTAAATACTACCTGCCCAGAATGCGGCGGGCCGGGACGTCGTGAGACAAATACAATGCCGCAGTGGGCCGGTTCATGCTGGTACTTTTTGCGTTACCCAAATCCCGGTCTTTCTGATGCTGCTTTTGCCCAAGAAGATTTGAAAAAATGGCTGCCAGTTGATTTGTATGTTGGCGGTATTGAGCATGCAATTCTGCATTTACTCTACGCACGTTTCTACGTCAAAGTGTTATACGATCTGGGGCATGTGCCGTTCCATGAGCCATTCAAAAAACTATTCAATCAAGGCATGGTCTGCATGAAGTCGGAGAAGACCGGCCGTGTAGAGAAGATGTCGAAATCAAAAGGAAATGTGGTTAACCCCGACGATATCGTTGCTGAGTTTGGTGCTGATACATTGCGCATGTACATGCTCTTTATGGGGCCGCCAGAGCTTGATACCGAGTGGCAAATGGACTCGATTCGTGGCGTGCATAGCTTTATTTCTCGCCTGTGGACCTATGTTACTAACGAGAAGAACCGCTGCGATGGTGCTGCATCACCAGAATCATATCGTGCTTTCCATAAATTCTTGGCTGCCTACACCAAGCGTATTGAGCAGTACAAAGTTAATACGGCAGTTGCGGCGTTGATGGAGTATTTAAATGTCCTGACTAAGAACCAGCTGGAGCTTGATGCAACTATTCTTGAGCAATTGCTGACCGTACTTTCTGTCATGGTGCCCCATGTGGCTAATGAATTGCTGGAAAAACTATGCGACAAAAAGCTGACTGCGTGCGAGTGGCCAACGGTTGATGAGTCGCGCTTGGTTGAGGACAGTGTTGAGGTAGTGGTGCAAATTAACGGTAAGTTACGTACTCGTCTGACTGTTGCAAAAAACAGTGACCGCGCTACGATGGAAACCAAGGCGCGTGAAGCGGCTGCGTCATGGTTGGCTGGCAAAGAAGAATTGAAAGTCATCGTGGTGCCAAATCGCTTGGTCAATTTTGTGGTCAAGTAGTATACAGTGATCTACCGAAAGGGACATGAGGTGCAACTTCGGCAGTATTTTTTTGCGATTGCGCTTTGTAGTGCTGCAGTTACCGCTGCACCGCCTCCGGCGCATGTCGTTGACGAAGAGTTGCGTGCAGTGTTCAACAACCAAGATTTTCTCTATGAACAGCGAGAATTGCCGCTTAATTTGCGCCAGCTTATGGCCGTCGTTTCGGTGGCTCGCACTTACACCGGTGATGAGCGCAACTGGTACAAAGTCAGCAAAGCAATCAAGCAAAATGTCCCTATCTCAGACAGTATTTTCTATGTAGATCCACTCTTTATTCCCCAGACAACTATGTTAATCGAGGGGCTTAGTGCACGCATGAATATGCAGGCGCCGCTGGTGTGTCTTGCTGATGAGAATGAGTTGACTGAAGGTGCGGCAGTCTGCGCGTTGGGTGCAGGGCAGTATTGTTTAGTATTAAGCAGGCCTTTTTTGGCTGCACACACCTTGCAGGAATGCGAAGCGATTTTGCTTCATGAGTTAGCACATATCAAGCAAAAACATCTACGCAATCAAGAAAAACTAGAATGGATTGTCCCGGGCTGTTTTGTTACTGGCATGCTAGGATATTGGTGGCGCTGGCCAAAACAGGCACAACAAGCACTAAAAGGTCTCGCTGCGCTCGGTTTTTTGAGCGCTTTGTGTTGGGTTGGTAATGAGCTGCTGAGTGCGTGGTGGGGCCGACAATGTGAGCATGATGCAGATAAACAAGCACTGCACTTTTTTAGCGGTACACCGGAACAGTTTGTAACAACGCTACACAAGGCACGAGACTATACCAACCAGCTAAACACTTATTTTAAAGAGTGGTATATGGAGCGCTACCAGTATGTGGCTGCCACCATTGCTGACTTACCGGAAGCGGTGCCGTCGCGTATTATTGCTAATCTACAAGGACATTTGATTAATGAGCGAGAAGAGTATGAGCGCGTCTGGCTAGCCCAGGAAAGCAGTATTTTTGATGAAGATCTTACCTCACAGGAACGTATTAATTATCTCAAGGCATATTTGAAATCACCGAAACATAAAACAAGGACTAACACATGAAAAAAAGCTTTTTTGCAGCTGTCTTTCTACTCGCGTTGAGTATGAGTGTTTCTGCAGAGTTACCCAGCACTACACAGTGTCGTGATGAGTGGCATGCGGCCAAAAATAACTCACATTCACTCGTTTCTGCGCAGCGGCAACAGGCAGAACGCGGCTCTGTCCATGATGTGCAATACGATCTTAACATTCTTTTCTGGCGTCTTGCGCTTTGTAAGCGACTGGCAGAACTTCCTGAGGGAGCAGATGCGCGCTGGGATCTTTCGTTTCAGCAGCTTATGCAGTATGCCGATGTGTCGGTTTTGCTCTCAAATGGTATGTTTCAACACACCTCTCACGGAAAGCCATTTTACTACGCAGTTTCACGTGATGAGATGCCAGCGCTGTATGATATTGCAGAGAGTATGGCCAAAACATTTAAGGTTGCACATCCATTAGTAGCAATTGCTGAACATTCTCGTATGGGGACTGCATGGGTGGTTGGTGGTGCCGGCGCATTGTCACTACTGGTTGTTGGTAGTGGTTTGCTAGAGATGACCGATGACCAAGGACTAGAAGGTATTTTGGCGCACGAATTTGCGCACATCGAGCGTAACCATCCACTGCAAAAGGGCGCATTGCCAATATTGCTTCTCTTTATTTTTATTCTTTTGTTTGGCTTTGGTTTGTGGCGCCTTGGTTTGTATTTGGGGTTTGTAGAAGAGTCTTTGTATGGATTTGGTTTACTGATTGTGTTTGTGATTGCGTGTGAAGGTAGGGGGCTAATTACTCACATGGTACAATGTGTGCAGCCACTCCATTCTCGTTTTATTGAGCGTGATGCCGATCGGCGAGCGTGCGAACTGCATGCGCCGGCCACAGAGCAATTAATTCGTGCATTTGCTGCACTTAAAGAGCGTTTAGATGAGTCGCTTGCTGTCCGCAAGGCGGGATATGAGGCAGCGCGCACTATGATCAAAGATGACGAGAGTCTTTCTAAACACGTACGAAACGTCTTACTGAAGTTTATTGATGGGCTTGAGGTTATTGCAGAGAAAGAATTCATCAAACGTCAAAGCTCACACCCAAGACTTGAAGAACGTATTGAAACGTTAAAAAAATATTTTGATATTGAAAGGAAGCAAAGTGAGTCATAGTATTCGTACCGAATGGTTGCAAGTTTACAAAAATAAAGATTCATATATTGCGGCGCAACGTGATGTCGTAGGAGCAAATGAACATTACGATGCTAAGCACAACCTAAGCTGCATTGTATGGCGCGTTGCTTTAGCTAAAGACATCACGGGTGATTTGCCACAGTGGCAGGAACAATTTGCTTCTCTAGCAGTGCTAACAGATGCTGCTATTGCTACTGGTAAGGCAATGACTGAAGGATTAGAAAGTGGACCGCCTAGTTATTATGCGGTACGACGCTCTGATATGCCGTTGTTACATGAAATGGTTGATAGTATTGCCACACAGTTTGGTATACAGCCGCCTCTGATTACTATTGCTGATCACATGGATTTGAAGAATGCGTATGTTGTTCAGTCTGCACAATCAGCAGGTTTACAGCAGTCACTCCTTGTTATTGGGACAGGGTTTTTAGATCTTGCAAATGATAGCGAGCTTGAAGGTATTCTTGCTCATGAGTGTGCACATGTTGCGCAAAAGCATCCAGTACAGAAGGTGACATTTCTTCATACGGTACCAGCTTACATAAATACTTTTTATGAATGGATGCCGTGGGTTCTGGTAGCTGGTCTCTTGGCTTTGGGGTTGAGTAAAGAGATAAAGGCAGTTGGGCTCATTGGTCTTGCTGCATATTTGGCAAAACCTTTTGCCTTACGTTTTTTAGCAAGAAAAAAAGTGAGCCAGTCTGTTGCTATTGAGCTTGAGGCTGATCAGTGTGCAGCAGTTGTTGATGAGAAGACAGTCAAGAATTTATTACATGGCTTAGAAAAGCTTCACGATCATGAGGAGCAACAAATTGCTCGTCGCGAGCAAGGCTTTGCCGCACTACGAGAATTTGTAGAGAAAGATGATGCTATAGCGGTACGTGTGCGCAATGCACTAATTCGTTTTGTTGTCACTATGCACAATAGTACGCGCGCAATTTCTGCACAGAAAGCGGCATATTATCCTCCGTTGACTCAGCGTATTGAAATGCTTAAGGCACGTCCCAAAAAGCCACTTGCGTAAAAGGAAGATGGCGTACTTTGCCATCACTTTGCTTAAGCCCCAGGTCTCCATTGGGATACACATCATGCATGATGCCGGTCACCAGCATCCCATCGTTAGTATGAACGGTGACGTTGGCAGACATATAGCCTTGCGCTTGACGCCACTGCTGATAGATATATTCATACTCACTGTTTTGCCAGCGCGTATATTGTGCGTTTAGCTCTTTGCTAACCAGCAGGCGAAGCTTTTGTAGGTCGTACTGCTGTTTCGTGTGCATAGTAATACTGGTAGCGATGGTGCTGAGTGGACCACCTTCAGAGAAGGTGTTGTTGATATTGGCGCCGATACCCACGATAGCAGCAATCAAGCGAGAGCCTTCCCACACCGGTTCGACTATGATCCCACATACCTTTTTATCATAGAGAAAAACATCATTGGGCCATTTTAATAAGCAGTTTGGCTCTAGGGTTCGCAGTACATTAAGCACGCTGTTGGTTAGTGCCATAAACAGGGAAGAGAGTGGTTGACTGTGGATAGGATCGGTGGTGCGCAGATGCTTCATTTCTGGTTTTAGAATGTAGGTAAGCATCAATTCACCCGGTTGGTAGTACCACTGGCGACCATGTCGACCGCGCGGCGTTGCGTGATCATCGCTGAGCAAGAGCGTACCGTGTGGTGCTGTTGATAATACATCTTTGCCCCAATCCATGGTGCTGCCGCAAC
>JASFWT010000006.1:0-11485 GCA_050049075.1 Candidatus Babelota bacterium
GACAGCCTTTGGGTACTTTGACGGTATGTTTTGCCCCGTCCAGACCTTCAACCTCAACATGTGAGCCGAGCGCTAGTTGCGCATAGGTAAGGCTGAGTGTGCACACCAAGTCGTCTTTGCGGCGGGTGTATGCCTCGTGTTGCTCAACGGTGATTTTGACATAGAGGTGACCAGAGGGGCCCTTGAAAATACCGGCATCACCTTTGTTGGCAACGCGCAGGTCGGCACCGTCGTAAATGCCGGCAGGAATCGTGACGGTGAGCTTGTCGTATTGCTGCAGGCGCGATTGGCCGTGACACTTTTCGCAGGGTGAAGGAATAGAGAATCCTTGGCCGTTACAGTCGCCACATGGCTGCGAGAAGGCAAAGAAGCCTTGGCGCATGGTTACTTGGCCACTGCCGCCGCAACTGCTACAAGCGCTTGCTTTCGTGCCAGGCTTACACCCGGTGTGGCTGCAGGTATCACATGAAACGTAGTGATAGATGCGCAGCTCTTTTTTAATGCCGAGATATGCCTCTTTCAGACTAATTGTTAATGATTGGGAAAGATCATGCCCCTGCGCTGGTTGTGGTCCCGTAGCGCGGCGTTGGCGTCCGCCACCATGCTGACCAAACATTGAGCCAAACACATCACCAAAGCTAGAAAAAATGTCATGGATGTCGTTGAAGTTATGGTAGTCAGCGCCGGCGTTCATTCCAGCGTGGCCGAACTGATCGTAGCGTGAGCGCTTGTCGCTGTCAGAGAGGATCTCGTATGCCTCTGTCGCTTCTTTAAATTTGTCTTCAGCTTCTTTGTTGTCGGGATTGCGATCGGGATGATATTTCATCGCCAGTTTGCGGTATGCTTTTTTGATGTCGCCTTCGGATGCCTTCTTATCAAGGCCAAGAATTTCGTAGTAGTCGCGTTTGCTCATGAATATTCAGCTCTCGTATTCAATGTTTAGTTCTCGTCTTCCCGGACTCGATCCGGGATCGAAAATAGTAACTATATACCGATGTTTTTTCTACAAGATCTGCAGTATAACGCTCAGATTTTAGTGTGACAAGTTGAGATGGTCGAGTGCCGTGAACTTAGGGAGCGGGTGGCACAACTGTAAGGGGTTGGGTGTCATGCTCGTGAGCATCAAGTGGACCCTCAAGAGGGTGACAAAAAGATGGTCAGGATGATAAAACGACTGTTTCACCAATCGAAAGAACCTTTAATTCGTTCTTGTTGTAGCCGGCTTTTTTACCAGCAGCTACAAATCGCTTCGGTGGCTCATCCATTGGCTCATCGGTGAGGGGGAGGGCGCCCCAGTGCATGGCGATTAGCTGCGTGCAGCTTATTGCGCGGCCGATTGCAACCGCATCCTCGGGCGTGGAGTGGACAAAGCGGAGCACCGATTCGGGGCAGTAGCCGCCAATTGGCACCATGCCGACATCAAAAGGGCCGTATTCTTTGCCCAGCTCATCAAAGACGGGGCCTAGCGCGGTGTCACCGGCAAAATAGAGATTGGTGTTACTACCTTTGATGCCAAAGCCGCCCCACAGCGTGGTGTTGTAATCAAACAAAAAGCGCCGGGCGTGATGAATAGCGGGAAGAAAGGTGATAGTAACCCCTGCATGCGTGGCGCGATCATGCCAATTCATCTCATGTACGTTGGTAAAACCCCATTGGGTAAGCAATGGGCCAAGACCGAGTGGTACAAAGACCAGGGGTTGCTGGTCGGCAGCAAGTTTTTTAAGCGCAACGCGGTCGCAGTGATCGTAGTGTGCGTGACTAATGAGGACTACATCAATAGCAGGTAATTCTTCAACGCGCAGTGCCGGTGGCGTCACACGCTTCGTACCAAATGGGGGGAAACTGGCGGCGTGGCTGGAAAGGAACGGGTCGGTGATGATATTTACGCCATCCACTTGCAGCAGCATGCTGGCATGCCCCAGCCAGGTGATTCTTGGTGCGTCATCCCGGCCACGAGGTCTGTCATCCCGGCTTGTCCGGGATCCATCAATATTTTCTAGAATTGTTTTTGTTGGCACCACGTCAGGAAGGGGTACCTGTGCCTGCGTGCGACGAAGACCCAACAGCGAACGACACATAGACTTTGCGTAGCGAAAGATCTCGGCGCATGAACGGGTAAAACTATGAGGATATGGCTTGCTGCCGGGAGGGTTGGAAAAGCGTTTTTTTGTCATACCGATTATGTTGATCGTGGAAATAAAGCGGTGGTTGCCAATTAAAGCGGCGAGTGTAGCCGGTATGCGCAATGCTTGGCTACAAAAAAAGATTCCCCGGTGCAAGACCGGGGAATATATCTGGTGCCGAAGAGGGGACTCGAACCCCTACCCTCGTAAGAGGACTAGAACCTGAATCTAGCGTGTATACCAATTTCACCACCTCGGCAAAAAACGTTGTGACGAAGGCGGTAGTGTAGCGAAGAGAGCGATTGTGTCAATCTTTCTTCTGCTGTTCCCCAGCGTTGTCACCCTCTTGAGGGTCTGTATCACGCTTCACCAGTACAAGCAGTTTTTGCCACAGGTTTTGCGGTATGTTTACAATCGATTTTAAGCGCTGATGACGACGCTTCTTTGTCGTAAGCTGAGGCTGTATGGCTGCTTTTTCTTTTTTCGGATCAAGGGCGTATGCAAGATTTTGTGTGTAGTAGTGAGAGAGGCGTGACTGCTGCCAGAGGCGCAGTAGATTGCGCAGCGTGCCGGTGCCGCTTTGCCAGGCAAGTACCTCTGAGGTTCTGTCATCCATATTCATCTGGTTACGTTCTGCTGCTGCAGCAAGGTATTGCGCGGCGAATAGTAACCACTGCCAGACACGCTCACGTTTATAGTTTTTGTCGGCAAAGTCTGATTGTTTGGCGTTGCGTGCCGCCAGCGAAGAGGCATGCTTGGTGATGCGCATCGAGTCAGGAAGGTCGTGAAAGAGTCTATGCAGTGAGTTCCCTCCCATACTCAGTGTGTTAGCCGCTGTGCCAACGCTTACTCGCCAGTCTCTGTCCTCGATGTCAGAGACTTCACGGAAAGATTTAATGCTTTTTCTCGCGCTGCCGAGAATGGCCGCTGCTTTTATTGCGCTACGTAGCAGATGTGCGGCACGAATAGCCTTTGGTGAACTGCTGTGTGAGGCGTGAAACGCCATCAAATCACTGAGTGCTTCTGCTTCAGGGGCAATAATGCAGCATTGACCTTCGTCATCACGGTAGTCAATGAGACGGCCATCAATCCAGCCAGCAGGATTTTCTCTGAGCATCTCATACTCATTGTCCCAATCTGCGCGCAGCGGCTGCATCATCAAAGCAGCGCCCAGCAGTAAAAGGATCGGTGTTTTTTTCATGTAATCCCCTTATTTCTTTTTTCCCAGCTCTTTCATCACATTATCGATTTGCTTTTGCCAGTCGGGCTGGTTAGCTGGTGGTGTCTTTTTTTCTTCTGCTGTTAAGGCACCATTTCTTTTTGCAGCGTACATACGCTTAAGAAGCGTGTCTTCAAAGCCGTATTCATGTCGACGTATATTGAAGAGTGAATAACCTAACGCAACGAGGAAGCGGAAGAGTATTTGGTCTCTGTGCACAATACCTCCTCCTTCTGCTGAAGCCTCTGCTCTGCTCGTGATAAAGGCCGCAGCGAAGAGTATGGGAAGCCGTTTAAAGAGAAGCTCTTTGAGCCGCCTGTTACGTGTTTTGCCAAGAAACTTTCTTTCTTGTGGCGTAAGGTTCTTTTTGTAGCGAGCCATATTTCCGCTATGCCAGGCAAGTTGAGCTGCCGTTTTTATTTCAGGAAGAGAGGCCCATGCGTAAAGACCAGATAAACCACGTGAAAAAAGATTAAACTGATCCTCCGCTACGTTCCCAAAGGGGTTGCCGTTATGAGGCTCTCGTCGATTGCTTATAGCGAGCATCGCACTTGAGCAGGCATCTAACGAATCAGTCACAAACTCAATGGTATGGAGAATTTTGAGAATCACCGGATTGGTAACTGGCAACGCAAGTGCTCGTGCGATTTCTCCCATAAAAGGAAGAAGTGCCATGTAGTCAACTCTTTCCAACTTGCTTGCTGCAGGTTGCAGCCCAGCTTTGTACACTAGATCATACTTTTCTGGTATGGCGATGCCAGAAGCATCGCACGGTGGCGCCATGATATTGAGCGCGCAAATAAGAACAAGTGAGCGTGAAGCATGTTTTTTCTTCATAGATTTTAACCTATCAAAAGTGATGTATTTATTTAAAGAGTACCTTACTTTAAGGCTTTTTTCTATTTCTGCGTCGCGCTTTGTGGGCGAAATGCCAGCAGACGCGCCAGGCGATCGGTTGCCGCCTGCGAGTGTTGAATGTCACCGGCGCGTGCGGGGCCGTGTGTTATGGTCGGCGCGCAAACCCCCAATTCATGTTCAAGGTTTTTCAGTAGCTCCAAGAGTGTGACGCTGGTGCCACTGGCTACATTAATGGTTTGCCCGCGCAGTTGTGTTGCGAGCCCCGCTTGCAGATTAGCGGTTACCACGTCATCTACATGAATAAAGTCTCGCGTTTGTGAGCCGTCGCCGTGGATAGTGATTTCATCACCTTTTTTAAGGCGCTTGGTAAAGGCGGCGACCACTCCTGCGTAGGGACCGAGCGCACTTTGACGTGGGCCGTGCACATTAAAGTAACGCAGGTTGGCAACGCTGATGTTACCCCGCTGGGCAATCGCTTTTCCCAGTTGCTCACCGGTTAGTTTTGATTGCGCGTAGGGTGAGCTAGGTGCGGTTTCGTCCTCTTCTTTGCAGACGCCTTCTCGTGCGCCATAGACGGCGCAGCTGGAAGAAAAGACGATGGACTGAACGCTGTTGCGACCTGCTGCCTCGTACAGCGTACGTGTACCGTTATTGTTGATGTCTTCACACAGTTGTGGGTTATCAATCGACTCCGGCACCGACACCATGGCGGCGGTATGGAAAATATGTGAAACGCCGGCGGTGAGCTTTTCGCAGGCGGTAGCATCGCGAATATCCGCTTTCTGAAAGGTGACCTGCTGTGCACTGGTAAACAGGTTGTCGATGCGACCGGTTCGTAGGTTGTCCATGACGCGCACGTCGGCACCGCACGCAACCAGACGATCAACAATATGCGACCCAATAAAGCCGGCGCCACCAGTAACCAGGACCGTTTTGTTTTTGTAGTACGAGGTGTGGAGGTTGGTAAGAGAAAGGTTTGTTGTGTTCATAGTGGGGCGGAGTATAGGGGAGAAGGTGTTGGTGTTGCAAGGTGGTAGCTTTAATGAGGAAGCAGTGCTGTGCACTGCGTGGTGGGCTGGGTCGTGCCCCTATCACTGCCGTACTTTGTACGGACAGCGGGCCACGATCCAGCTTTTGAACGATGGGCTCGCCACAGCAGACAAGCTTCTGTATTCTGCTTCGCTATGAAAAAATATTACTTACTTTTTTCCACTTTCCTCATCTTCATACCCACCATCACACGACCGTTTACCTGGCGCAATCTCGACGTACGCAGCCAGTCACAGTCGGTGCTGAGCGACAACCGCATTGCGTGTATCGGTGATGTGCATGCCTCGCTTGATGACCTGCTTCATCTGCAGGCGCCATCGGTGTATTACAACACTGAAAGTAACCAAGTGTGGGCAACTGGCGATGCCCAGCAGCCGGTGCTGCTGCAGCATGATGAAATTACGTTGCTTGCCGACTCGGTCCACCTGAATGCTGTAACGCAAACCGGTGAGGTGCGTAATGCGCGGGTGCATGCAAAAGAAGGGTTGGTGCAGGTGGCGCGCATGAATCGTACCGCCGACGGGGTGTGGCATTTACACAACATCATGTATACCGGCTGTCATCACGCTAATCCCCACTGGTCATTTACGGCGCGTAAGGCGCATATCACTAATAATCGTCTCTATGCGCAGGGCGTTGCGTGGCGCTGGGGAAAACAGCCACTGCTGTATTTGCCTATTGCGCAGCTTCCGTTGCATCGTGCCAGTGGTACGGGTCTTTTAATTCCAAAGTTGTCTTATGATCGAGAGCAAGGCTTTGGTATGCACCAGGAACTTTTTCTCTCGCTGAATGATGAGGCCGACATGACTATAGGGGCTAACTGGCGCTCGCGGCGTGGCGCGGTGTGGTCGCACGAGCTGCGTACTGCGCTTGGTAAGCAAGGGCGACTGCAAGTGAATACGTGGTATGGCAGTGATCGTAAAGGATCGCTGGATCGTTTTACGGGACAGCTGCGTCGTGACTCTGATTATTGGGTGCGTGTGCGTAGCCACTACCAGTTGCCGTGGCAGAATGTTAGGTACGTCACAACAATTCATGTGCAGGCCGACTACGGTTCCGATCAACGGGTGAGAGAGCATTTTTTCACCGCACCATCAGACCGTGATACCTGGCATGCAAACACGGTTGATATGCGTTGTCAGGCAGAAAACACCTTGTTGCAGGCAGGGTTGCACAATGATATTTGGCAGCGTAATCAATTTGTGCCGACGGTAAAGACGCGGCGCACCACCGAGGGTGAAGAGGAGTATGAGGGGCGGCGCTTGTATTATTTGCCACATGTGCAGTGGCATACGGGATGGGTTGGTCCCGGCATGTGCCGCGATGATGTTAGTGGAGCGCAGCATGACCGTAGTGCCGTCTCCCCGGGCTTGATCCGTGGTCCAGCTTTTGCCTACCGCCACTCTTGTTTTGCCGACTTAGTTTTGCTGCGCAGTGCTGCCCATACCATTGTGTATGACACCGTGGCCAGCAGCCATCTAAAAAATGCAACGACGGTGTGGGGCGGTAGAGCCGGTTACCATGGCGAATTTTGCGGGTGGCTGCCAACCCAGGCCGGTATTTTTGCGGCCAGTGTGCAGCCGCAGCTGCAGGCACGCAGCGCGCATGATTCGACTGTCATTCCTGATTTCACTACTGTCATCCCGGCGCAGGCCGGGACCCAGCGTGATATTATTGCGTACAATCGCTACGAAGTTGCCTACGCATCGCCGCCGCAAACTTATGTGCAGCAGACGACGCAAAGCGTGGTGACCAGTCAGTTGTTAGCAGCGTATCGGTATCAACCGCGGCGGCAGCCACAAAATTGGTATTTAATTGATGAGCACGAAGCGCCGTACGAGTTGCATGATATCACTATTGGCGGTGAGGTAGTGTGGCAGCGCAAGGCGATTACCGGGTTGTGCCGTGTGCGGCAGCCATGGTATCTGGGCCGGGGCAAAGATTTGATTCGTACGCAGCGCTCGCGACTGCTGGGCACCGGTATGCCCCTGGAGCTGCAGGGAGAGGTGCGTGGCAACAATTGGTATGCGCGAGGGCAGCATACGTTTAATTGGTACGAGAATGCCTTTGTGTTTCATCAGCTACGTGGTGGCGTGCAGCTGAAAGGCGGCGAATATGAGCTTGGCATTACGCATTATGATCAGCGTCATGCCGCAGCGCGACAACTTCTGTTTCCTGGTGGGACCTTTTTGTCGGGTGCGGCGCGTTGGCGGGTGAATGCTATGCAAGTGTGGTATGAGGCCGACTGGCTGTTTAAAAAAGGAGCCGAGAATGGGCGTGCGCTCCAGCAAGCCATAGGGCTGCAGTATGAAGGGCATTGCTGGTCATGGCGCGCCGGGTACGAAGAAAAACGGTACGTGCATTATGGCCGTCGCAAAAAGCAACGGGCGCTTTTCTGTATGTTCACGTTCCGTCCGCTGGGTGCGTTGGGCACCAAGATAAAGCAGTGGGTGACAGAGTAGGGTTATATTTGTTATTCCGGCTTGTCCGGAACCTACCCCTCTGGTATTCTTCCATCCCGTTGTTAGCTCATCCATGACAAACACGGGAACCCCCATGAACATAGCCGCTCGTTTTCAGCTGCGCCGCGAACAACTACGCAGCGCGCTTTCTTTAGAAAAAAATGATCTTGTACTGTTTTGTGCCAACGTCGAGCCCCATCTGGGGCGTTTTGTGCAGAACCACTCCTTTCTGTATTTTACCGGCTGCGAAGAGCCGGGTGCCGTCCTGCTGATGAAGGGTGATGGTACCGAGGTATTGTTGGTGCCGCGTTACGATGGTATTCGTCAGCAATGGGTAGCCAGCGAGATTGTTCCCAGCCATACCAATCCCGAGGATTTTGGTGTTGATGAAGTGGCTTACTTGGGTGAACGGGTGCGTGGCTACGCGTTGGCGCCGTTTGCCGATCCCGCTACTTATCAACATTTGATGCAGACGGTAAAAGAGTCGTTGGGCGACGATGGTCGCCTCTTTGTTGATGGGCAACCAACCATGCATACGCTGTCGTATGATCGTCGTCTGGCACTTGAGGTTGCGATGCATGCAAATTTATCCACCGATCGCGTGTTTGATATTCACCCACAGGTTGCCGCATTGCGACGCCGCAAAGATGATGTAGAGATTAAATGTATCGAGCATGCTATTGGCATCACGGCGGAAGCACAAAAAGCGGCCAAGGCGGCTATTCGTGCCGGCGCACGTGAGTGCGAAGTGCAGGCGATGCTAGAGGCAGAGTTTTTAAAAGCAGGCTGCTTGGTTCCTGCCTTTCCTTCGATTATAGCAACCGGCGTGAACGCTACTATTTTGCACTACATTGACCACACCGCAACGCTTAAGAAGGGCGAGATGGTGGTGGTTGATATTGGGGCGCAGTATCTGGGGTACGCTTCTGACATTACTCGTACGTATTGTGTTGGTGGCGATGCAGCAATGAGTGATCGCCAAAAAGAACTCTATGAAACCGTGCTCTCGTGCCAAACCTATATTGCCTCTGTTGCCAAGCCGGGCATGTGGCTCAGCAACCCTGACAAGCCGACACAATCATTGCAGCATCTGACCATGAAGTTTATGGAGGATCATAATTTGAAGGGGGCGATGCCCCACGGTATTGGCCACTTTATGGGACTTGATGTTCATGATGTTGGTGACCACAAGCAACCGCTGGCGCCGGGTGATGTGATTACTATTGAGCCGGGAGCCTATCTGCCAGCCGAAGGTATTGGGATTCGTATTGAAGATGATTATCTGTTGACCGAAGACGGCGTGCGCTGTCTGAGCCCGCAGATTCCTAAATAGAACCGAAAGGGACACCACGCATGCAACTCATCGACCTGTCACAAAAAGTTCAACAACAAGGCACTCGTTTTTTGGTGGTGACCGGCGGCGTTTGTTCATCCATTGGTAAAGGCGTACTGATATCAAGTATTGGCGTACTGCTTAAGGACGCCGGGTACCGTGTATCGGTAATGAAGTGTGATCCGTATCTAAATCTGGATCCCGGTACCATGTCGCCCTTGGAGCATGGCGAGGTATTTGTGACCAACGATGGCGCAGAGACCGATCTTGATCTTGGGCACTACGAGCGCATGCTGGGTGTACATTTAACCAAGTCATCTTCTATTACTTCAGGAAAAGTTTTCTCTCATCTACTGGAAGGTGAGCGCAGTGGTGAGTATCTGGGCAAGTGTATCGAGGTGGTACCTGATGCCACCAACGAAGTGCAGCGTCGTCTGCTCAACTTTGCGCTGGAGCACGAAGTTGATTTTGTGCTGGTCGAAATCGGGGGCACCGTTGGTGACATGTCGGCAGAGATTTTCCTTGAATCGATTCGTCAGCTGCAGCTCCTGTTACCGCGTGGCTACGTGTTGTTGAATCACCTCAGCCTCGTCCCATACCTGCCGTGGGCTAATGAGACCAAGACACGGCCGACTCGTCACTCGGTAATGATGTTAAAGCGTGTGGGGCTAACTCCCGACCTGTTATTCCTGCGTACCGAGCGTGAAATCGCGCAGCGTGAGCGCACCAAAGTTGCCAGCGCCTGCAGCGTCAGCACCGATGCGGTGTTTCAGGTATTAACCCATTCACCGATGTACCATCTTTTTGATGATCTGAACACGCAGGGCGTTCTGCAAGCACTGCTTTCTCGTGCTGGCTTACCCGCGCAGCGCCAAGCAACATTGGAGCCATGGCATGCGCTGCTGGATAAAATCAAACAAGCAAAAGAGACGCTACGTCTTGGCATGATTGCCAAATATGTGGGCAGCAACGATCCGTATATGAGTTTGGTAGAAGCATTAAAGGCTGCCGGTTTTGCCAGCAAGCGTAACGTTGAAATTGTAACGATTGATGCAGAGAGTTTAACCGATCAAGCTTCATGCAGTGCGCAGCTGGTTGGCCTTGATGGCATTGTGCTGCCGGGCGGCTTTGGCAATCGTGGCCTTGAGGGCAAGTTGGCTGCTGCGCGCTGGGCGCGTGAACAAAAAGTGCCATACCTCGGCATTTGCCTTGGCATGCAGGTGCTGCTGATTGAAGCGGCCCGTAACCTGCTGCAGCTGCCCACTGCTAACAGTATGGAATTTGATGCGACGACGACCGAGCCGGTAATCTCTCTTATTGATGAGCAACAGAAAGTAGTGCGCAAGGGCGGCACTATGCGCCTGGGAGCGTACCCATGCGATGTTGCCGAGGGAACCAAGGCGCGCAAGGCGTATGGTGCGGAGCGGGTGCTGGAGCGCCATCGTCATCGCTTTGAGTGTAACAATGAGTACGTCGACCGCCTCGCCAGCAAGGGCGTGAAAGTTGCAGGCCGTTGTCCCGACAACGGCCTGGTAGAGATGGTTGAGTATGAAGACCATCCATTTATGGTTGGCGTACAGTTCCATCCTGAGTACCTTTCTAGTCCGCTCGAGCCACATCCGCTTATCGCCGCCTTTGTGAAGGAATGTAAAAAGTAAGAAGCAGGCAGTAGGCACACCACACCGTTGATGAACGTATCTTACGGGCAAAGATTTTGCCAATGATGTGAGGGATGCTGTTGATAAAAAGAAACTGTGTGCGTGTTTGGTTGATAAAGCAGTCGTAGATTTTTGCGGTATGTTTTCATTCCTTGATCGAGCCTCAATCTCTTTTGAGCTGGTTCGCAGCAATCTTCCCGAGGGGTGGGGCCTTAATACTTTCTTTGCACAATTAGAGGTGTATGGTTCACTCTGTGAAAGCGCAGAGATACAGCATTGTATTGAAATGATTTTTCCGAAAGTTGATTTTCAGCAAAGAGGTGCAAAGGTGATGATGGCCGCACGTGATTTGTTGTAGCGGGTGCAGGAGTTGAGAGTAGGTCGCCGTTGACGGTATTAACTTTTTGTCCTATTCTACTGCTATCCCGTTCATAATTGTACAACATTCATATGAATTTTTAGGATCCGAACCCATGGATATGAATAAGACTTTTTTCCTGCGTAAAGAAGATCGTGCTCCTGAATGGCACCACATCAACGCAGAAGGCGAAACACTTGGTCGCTTGGCTGTACGTGTAGCAGACCTGCTCCGTGGCCGCAACAAGGCGAACTACACCCCTCACACCGATTCCGGTGACTACGTGGTGGTAACCAACTGCACAAAAATTAACGTAACCGGCAACAAGCTGGAAGACAAAGAGTACGTTCGTTACTCAGGCTGGCGCAGTGGGCGCAAGGTTCGCTCGCTTAAAGAGATGCTTGAGCTCCATCCAACCCAAGTT
>JASFWT010000111.1:0-3493 GCA_050049075.1 Candidatus Babelota bacterium
TTCCTCAGCTTTTTTACCCAGCAGCTTAATCAGTTCGTCGCGACGAGCCGAGCTCATCTGTGGCAGCTGTAAACGAATCATCTCACCATCATTAACAGGAGTGACGCCAACGTCTGAACCCAGAATTGCTTTCTCGATCGCTTCGATTAATGTCTTATCCCATGGCTGAACGGTGAGCATGCGTGCATCTGGTGCACCAATAGAGGCAACCTCACGCATCTTCATGCTAGAGCCATAGCACTCAACTGGAATGTCCTCTAGCAGCTTTGTTGAAGCGCGGCCGGTACGAATCGCCGCCAGCTCTTTTTCAAAGTGCTTAATCGGGCTTTGCATTTCCAAGGCAACGGTTGTTTCAAAGCTCTTTACGTCGCCTTCGGTAAAAGTCAGTGACAGCATAGGTATTCCTTTCTGTAGTACGACCGTTGTTTAACCGCCGATAGCAAAGCGTACAAAGTGGCCAACGCGTACTTTGACACCGTGTGCCTTGCCAACTTCATCAAGCATTTGCTGAATGGTTTTCTTTTCTTCTTTAATGAATTTCTGACGATGCAAGCAGACGCCTTCGTAGAATTTTTCCAGCTTGCCGCCCATGATTTTGTCGATCATAGCTTCTGGCTTGCCTTGACTGCGCAGCTGTTCTGCATAGATATCACGCTCAGCAGCGATAACCTCTGCCGGCAGTTGTTCTGGATCGATGCATTGTGGGTTGCTCACCGCTACCTGCATACCAACATCTTTAGCCGCTTGTACCAGTGAGGTAATGTCTGCCGGGCGCTCGCCTTCAATTTCCAGCTCAACTAATACACCAACCGGCTTTGAGCCAGGGTGTACATAGGCGTTTACGACGCCGTTGCTGTTTTCAAGGCGTGCATAGCGAGATACTTTGATGCTTTCGGTAATTTTAGAAATAAGCTCGTCCAGCTTGTCTTGCATCTTCAGTGAGCTGCCATCAAGAAGTGATTGCTCCATGAGTGCGGCGATGCTGTCAGTGCTGCTTGCCACACGATCTTCTGCGTGATCAGTTGCCAGCAAGTGGTTGGCAACCATTTGTGCAAAGCCGCGTAGATCGTCGGTGTTTGCAGAGAAATCTGTTTCACAGCTGGTCTCAACCATGCTGCCACTGCGAAAGTCAGGGGCGATGGTGGTTTTGATGGTGCCGTTGTTGGTGGCATTGTCGGCGCGCTTGGCAGCTACGGACGCTCCTTTTTTACGCAAACTTGCAACTGCCTCTTCATAGTTGCCCTCTGCTTCGATGAGTGCTTTCTTACACGCCATCATGCTGACTTGCGTTTCTTGGCGAAGTTTTTTGATTAAATCGACTGAAATAGCTGCCACGAAGTGCTCCTTTATTCTGATGAAAAGCGGCCAACAAGTGGCCGCAGTAACGTTTTCGATAAGAGGAAGGGTAAACTGCACTTTGACAAAACTGTGTTGGCAAAGTAGTCTGTCTCCTTCACTCGTTCGCCGAATATTATACGGCTGATCGATATTTTATGCTACCAGAACTTTTACTGACACTTTAAAAAGAACGATCCTAGGAGCTTTTCATGCCAGTACCAAAAGGTAAACGATCCCGTGCCCGCAGAGATAAACGTAAGGCTAATAAAGGTATCACTATGAGCCAGCTTGGTTCTTGCCAAACCTGCCAGTCACCAATCTCTTCACACCGCGCCTGCAGCGTGTGTGGTTATTATAAAGGGGTTAAGGTTCTGCGCACCAAAACTGAGCGCCGTGAACTTCGTGGCCAGATGATGCAAGCGCGACAAGGCGCAGCTGGAGCTCCTGCCGCTGAGTAATCTTTTAAAAAGAGCCTCCGTCAAAAACGGAGGCTCTTTTTTTGTCCGTCATCCTCTTGAGGATCCAGAAGAAAAAATGGTGGACTCTGGACGAGCCAGAGTGACAGGCAAAAGAGTCATCCCGACGAGGATGTCATCCCGGACTTGATCCGGGACTCAGAGTGACACATTGCTACAACCTAACCACAACACAACCGAATACGACATATTATGATAGCAGTCGATGGATTAGGTGGCGATTTCGCCCCACACGCCGTAATAGATGCCGTTATCGCGGCAGCCAAAGAAGATATTCCCGTTCTTTTATGTGGCCCCGAAAAAAAGATGGTTCGCTACCTCGCCGAGCAATGCGAGGATTGGGAAAAGCTGGACATCACCATACGTCACGCTCCCGACCTTATTGGCATGGCAGAAGAGCCGGTCCTGGCGTTCCGTAAAAAACAAAACTCATCATTAGTTCAATCAGTGCAAGCGGTGCGTGACGGTGATGCCAAAGCAATCGTTTCTGCTGGCAACTCTGGCGCTATTATGACCGCAGCACTTTTCCTGTTGGGGCGCCAAGACGGCATCGAACGTCCCGCCATTGCAGGACTGCTGCCAACCTTAAAGGGACCAGTTATTGCACTTGACCTTGGCGCCAACGTTGACTGTAAGCCGCACTGGCTCTATCAGTTTGCGGCAATGGGTGCCGATTACGCCAAGCAGTTGTTCTCGCTGCCGGCCCCACGTATTGCGCTGCTTTCTAATGGAGCAGAACGCGGTAAAGGATCGGCGCTGGTTAAGCAAGTTACACATCTTCTTGAAGATTCTCCCTTTAATTTTGTCGGCAACGTTGAGCCTATCGACATTGTCAATCACTGCGCCGATGTCATCGTCTGTGATGGCTTTTCCGGTAACGTACTGCTGAAAACGATGGAAGCAACCGCTCACATGGTTAAGCACGCCTTTGCGCATCAGTTCTCGAGTGGCGGCATGAAGCGTGACGCCGATGGCGGTGCGCAGCTGGCCGAGTCTGTTGAAAACGCACTGAGTGCTATCGAAGAGCGCTTTGGTGAGTCGGCTCACGCCGGTGCCCGCCTGCTCGGGGTTAACGGCGCCGTTATCGTTGGTCACGGCAGTGCGCATGCAGAATCTATTTTAAGATCCATTCGCAAGGCATGGAGCATTGTGAAAGAGTAGGGGGCAGGAAGTATCACATGAAACGTACATCAATCGCGTTAACAATCTTTTTATACTTGCTTGTTGTATCTAGCAGCAACATCTTCGGGGCAGCAGATGCACCGTTCAAATACACTGGTGTTTTTACCCGCGCCATTTATGACCAGGAAAAGATTCTTGGTGATCTTAACTGTGATGAAGAACATGATCGACCAATTATCGAAGGGCATTTGCTTGCAAATAAGCGAGCATGCGTTGAGAAGTACGTCGATAAAATTCTTGATCAACGAACAGAGTGGCACCGGGCACGTGAAGAGAATGCAGGTGAAATGATTGATGCGCTTGCTTCAGGATCCGCTGATGAGGCTGAAGATATTATATCTATTCCACATTTGATTTCACCTTTGTATGCAAAGCTGACTAGGCTTGCTAGTCGAACGGGTCTTGTTGAGGCTCAGGCAAGTAAAGTATCTCGCAAGACCGTTATCGATAGTCTACTCCAGTCACAGGTGTCATCAGTAACTCAATCACAAGCAAAA
>JASFWT010000112.1:0-3448 GCA_050049075.1 Candidatus Babelota bacterium
TGCTGTCTTTTGGCAGCAGCGTTTGAAAGTTGTCTTCTGCGTCTGCAAGCAGGAAGGCGATGTTGTAGACGTTTTTGCGGGGGAATTCGACCAGGACCACTTTTTTTTCGACGGTCGCCGGATTGGGGACGTTAAAGAAGTCGACCAGGATCTTTGAGGAGGAATAAATGATACGAATGAGGGGGATGCGTTTAATAATCTGCTCAACAGCCTTTACTACTGGGGCAAGAATGAAAAACTTAAGGACAGCGCCTATGGCAAAGATAAACATTATGACGAGAACAAACTCTGCACCGGGGACCTGTGCGAGGAAGGGCGGTACAAAGTGGCGGAGTGGCGCGATCCACCCAGCAACCAGTGTGTAGCCAAAATGAACGATGACGATTGTTGCGGTAATAGGAAAGAGCGTAAAGAAGCCGTGTAGAAAGAGTGAGCGAGTTTTTTTATAGAGCCGGTGAAGCATGAGTTTTCTCCGTTGCGTGAGGCGATGGGGTGAAGAGCGCCTCCAGTTGTTGTCGTAATGTTGTGGCTCGTGCGGCAGCGATCGTGGCTTGTGGATGCTCAACCATGATGCGCAAAACCGGCTCGGTGCCAGAGTAACGTACTACCGAGCGACCGGCGCCCAGCGTCTTTTGAAAGGCATCTATGATGCTGGCATATGGTTCTTGCGTCAAGTCATGTTTTGTTTGTACGGGTACGCGCAGATTTGTTTGCGCCATAGCAAAGAACGTTTCAAACGTGATGTTCCGTGTCACCTGTAGGGTGTGTGCTGCCAGCACCGCGGTAAAGATACCGTCTGCGGTTGGCAAATAGTCTCGCACAATAATATGGCCAGAGGGTTCACCACCAAGCGAGAGATTATACTCTTCTAGTTTAGCGAGCACATGTTTATCGCCAACAGGAGTGCGAATCAGCTTTTGCTCATGATGCTTCAGGTGATCGGCAAGGCCTTGGTTGCTCATGATGGTGCCTACGATTGCGGGTGCATTGGTAAAGCGTGGATGTGTCGCCAGTAGCGCAAGTAGGTCATCGCCTGCTTTTATTTCACCAGTAGCAGTGACTGCGATGACACGATCGCCATCACCATCAAAGGCAAAGCCGACATCGGCGCGATGTCGTTTCATAAGCGCCCGCAGCGCGCTGGGGTTGGTGCTGCCGCACTCTTGGTTGCTGTTATTGCCGTTTGGTGCGGTGCCAAGAGTAATGACGCGTGCGCCCAGCGAGGTGAACAGCTGCGGTGCAATTTGATAGGTGGCGCCATGGGCACAGTCAAGCGCAATGGTCATGCCGACAAGCGGGTTGGGATGAAAAAAAGAGCTGATGCGGCTGCGGTAGAGTAGCGCATGGTGTGCCGGCAAATGAGGTGTTGTCGGCATCTTTACTTCTTTTGGAACGGTCGTTTTATACAAAATACTTTCCAGGGCCGCCTCTTCCTCACTGGTGAGCTTGCCACGCGCAGTGCATAGTTTTATGCCATTATCTGCGGGGCCATTATGTGAAGCGGTAATCATGACACCAAGCGCATAGCTGCCACTGGCACGTACAATGCTGACAAGTGCCGGGGTGGGGAGTACGCCAGCGGTGATAGAGGTACCTCCTGCGCTGGCAATGCCGCGGCGAAGTGCCTGTTCTATCCTTACGCCAGAGGCGCGTGTATCGCGTGCGATGAGAATGGTAGGTGTGGTGTTTGTTGTACGTGATGCCCAGGTGGCGATAGTGGCACCAAGGCGCATTAAAAAATCGTTCTGCAGAAAAGGACTGGTGGCGGCATTACCACGAATGCCATCTGTGCCAAAAAAAGGTGGTGTGCTCATTGACCCCTCGTGAAAGTAGATTAGACTGCAACGGGCGCGCAGTATAAAAGGTCAACAACCATGAATAAAGGAATTCGATGAACCCTCTCTTTTTTTTGAAATGTTTTGGTATTGGTGCCAGTGTGGCAGCAGCAGTAGGCCCCATTTTTGTATTAACCTTTAATCGTGCAGCCAGTCGTGGCTGGTGTGCTGGCTTTGTCACTGGTATAGGTAGTGGATGCGCAGATGCGATGTACTTCACGCTTGGACTTGTCGGCTTGCTGCAGGTGGTGACACGAATGCCGTTGTTACTTCGAGGAATGTACTTGTGTGGCGGGGGGATTCTGGTAGCGATGGGAGCTGTTCTTTTTGTGAATGGGGTAGTGCCGGTTAGCGATCGCGGCCACTCTCCCTCATACTGGAAACTCTTTGGCCAATCATTTGGTATGACATCGGCAAACCCGACCGTTATTCTTTTCTTTGTTACGGTGAGCGCTCGTGTTCTGGGACCACTTGCGTCATTCGACCTCAGCATACTGACTATTGTGGGCGCCGTAACATCGCTATTGACTGGTGCTGCTTTGATATATGCAACGACAGCAACCGTCGGCTGGTATATGGGGAAAAAACTACCAGCATGGCTGCTGCAGCGCATCGCACAAGTTGTTGGCCTTTCGGTGATCTGCCTCGGCCTGTTTTTGGTTGTCGGTAGCGTTCTGTAGCGGCGTTTTCGGCGCTGTTTCGACTAATTGTTCTTTTCTGTGTTCTCTATTCATTACCCTGAAATAACTATCATTTTATCCAATCACATTGTTGTTTCAGGGGGATCCATGAAAAAAACATGGTCGCTACAATCATTTGACACTTTTATTGATACCGTTCTTGGCGAGCGCGGATACGCTTTTCTGTTGCGCTGGTCACTACATGCGGGCTTGCTGCTGGTTCTTTTATTTCTCAGCTTTTGCTCCTCGCACTTCATCTCTCGCGGGTATTTTCTGCCACGCACCGAGCGACGTGAGCTGTTTGCTGCTACGGCATCTCGCCCATTGTTGGCACAGAGAGAAAAAGAAAAGCTGGAAAAACTAAGTCATTCACTCGATGAGTTTTCAACCGCGCTGTCGTTTGCAAAACGGTAGGACGCAACCGTCATCCTGAACTTGTTTCAGGACCCAGTGCATAATCACTTTCGATAACAGATCAAGAGACGATGGGGCGTTCCTAACAAACTCGTCCGCTACAAATCTCAATATCCTTTTCGCTTGCAACTCGTTTTTCTAACGCTGCGCTATCAAGGCCTTGGTCTTGCGCAATCGTTGTATTGATCATTGGATGCCAGTTGCTTGGGAATGGCGTAAAGGGGATTTCGCTAGCGCGTTCACCATTAAAGATGATACGCATGGCAAGTTCGGCTGCTTGTTCGCCAAGTGGCATAAATGACATGGCATAGCCAAGCGCAGCGCTGTTGCGCACCGTCCAGTCGTGACAGGAAAAGAAAGGGCGCTTTGCTTCTTCGCATACCGCCCCAAGGCCACGGTGGTAATCAAGAAAGAGGCTGCCGTAGGGGACAAAGAGGACATCTGCTTTGGTAATGTTTTTTTCGACGGCAGCATGCAGCTCGTGCATATCATCATTCTCTATAACCCTTATCTCAAGGT
>JASFWT010000113.1:0-3422 GCA_050049075.1 Candidatus Babelota bacterium
TGAAGCTTCATACGAGCTATTGGATACCGCAGTGGGACAACTTTCATGGAATGGTGTGTGGTACTACCAGTTTGCACGACCAAACACACGAGAAGTTGGGCGATATCATAATTGGACGGTAGGCCGCGGGCACCTGGTTGATTTTGCAACCGGACCAGCATGGTCGGCAGCAAATTGGTTTGGTGGTCTTGCGTACGGGATGACCGGATTGAAGATGGGCGCACATTCAAACGTGAGTGTTGATGAAGCACGTCGTGAGCAAGCGCAAAAAGAGCATGGACCATTTAGTGAAAAAGTAACGACAAACTACAGCACCGACACCGGTGTCTTTCACAAAGCGGTGGCACATGCTGGTATTCGTGGCAAGAACGCTGCACTGGTTCTGTGGGGTAGTCTGCCGCTGAACGGTGGTAACCCAACCGTTGGTATTACGGCGAGCTGCACGTTCTAAGCATCTTTTAGCACTGATCTTTCTAGGGTCTCAAGACAAAAACTTGAGACTCTTTTTTTACTAATAAGGACATCAATGCTAACAACAAAGACAGCATACATTCTCGAAACAGAGCGTTTGGGCATGCGTCCTTTTCTGGACAGTGATCTTGAGGCCTATGCTGCGATCTGTGCCGATGAAAAAGTTATGGAATGGATACGTGGCGTCGAAACGCGTGAGCAGTCAGCAGCATTTATTGCTCGCCAGCAAATGCACTATGAAAGACATGGGTTTGGCTTATGGGCTTTAGTTCACAAGAAGAGTGGAGACCTGGTTGGCTTTTGTGGCCTTATTCAGCATAAGATTGCTGATGATAGTGATGAAGAGGCTATTGAGCTGGGCTATCGTCTAGCCAGTGATTATTGGGGCAAGGGATTTGCAACAGAGGCTGCACTGGCTGCGAAATCATATGCATTTGATGATCTTAACCTGAACAGAATTGTGTCATTTGTGCAACCTCGTAATGTGGCATCATGTCGCGTTGCCGAGAAGTGTGGTGGTACTATTGAGCGAATGTTTTTACGCAGTGGTGTTTCCCATCGCTTATATGTGTATACTGCTCCTGCCAAGTAGTTCATTCTCATTGCAAGAGGCTTTCATGTGTCGATTTACCGCCTACTATGGCGCGCAGCGACTCTCTTTAAAAACACTTCTTTTTGATCCAGAAAATTCTTTAGTAAAGCAAAGTAAGGCATGCCGTGAGGGCGTGACGCCCGGTAACTCAAACGCTAACGCTGATGGGTTTGGTGTGGCATGGTACGATCGCGAACTGGCAGCTGAGCCGGCACGCATGCGTTCTATTAAGCCGGCATGGAGCAATCAAAGCTTGTATTCATCAGCACACTTAATTACCTCCCGTTGCTTTATGGGGCATGTGCGTGCGGCAACTGCAGGCAGTGTTAACGCGTATAATAGTCATCCCTTTATTCGGCAGCAGTACTCCTTTATGCATAACGGCGATATTCGTCACTTTGAGGTTATTCGCCGTGAGATCGCACTCTATATTGATGAGGATTTATTCCTCGATTTACAGGGGCAGACCGACTCGGAGTACTTCTTTATTTTAACGCTTCACTTTCTGCGGCGTGAGCCTGCTGCGGCATCCACAAACGGTATGACACAGGCGCTATCCAAGGCCATTGCTTACATTCAGAAGCAGCAGGCCTCAAAGGGGCATAGCTGCCTTGCGATGCTGAACGTTGTATTTGCCGATGGTGAGCGCGTGGTGGTCATGCGTTATATCTCTGACCCAGATAAAAAACCAATATCGTTGTACTATACCGATCAGCTTTCTCGTTTGAGTGATGCGGCGGAAGATGGTAGCGGCTTAGTCATTGCTTCTGAACCATTGACCGATGATGCATCATACTGGCAAGAAATACCGCTGAACTCATTCTTAATAATCGAATCCGATGGGCAGTACGCGAGTGCTCCTGTCACCGTCCCAACACGCTAAAGGATTTTACATGTTTACCAGTTTGCTTGTACCCCCACTTCTGTTCTTTGCGCTTGGCTTTGTTGCTCATCTGCTCCGCTCCGATCTGCATTTGCCAAAGAATGCTATCACCATGCTCTCTGTGTATTTGATGATTGGTATTGGCCTGCAGGGTGGTGCCGAACTAATGCATCTTGATCTCAGTTCATCATTGATAGCGGTGCTAGCTGGTATTGCTTTTGGTCTTATTCAGCCGTTAATAGCGTATGCGGTGCTGCATGGGTATGGCAGTGTTGATAAAATAAATGCAGCAGCCATTGCAGCGCATTATGGCTCGGTGAGCGTGGGAACCTTCCTATCGGCTACTGCCTTTCTGGGCACGATGGGCGTTGAGTATGAGCCATATCCATTAATTATGCTGGCGGTCATGGAAGTGCCCGCCATTATCGTTGGCTTGTTCCTGATTAATCGTGCCGGTGTTGCCAAGAAGGCAAAACAAAAAGCATTGGCATGGGGAGCGGTGCTGCACAAGGCAGCAACAAACGGCAGCGTGGTACTGTTGCTGGGCGGCATGCTGATTGGTGGCATTTGCTCCGATGCATCACTGCAAGCAATGTCCCCATTTTACAGCGGTATTTTTTCCGGCATGCTGACGTTGTTCTTGCTGGGCATGGGTATTGAAGCAGCCTCACATTTGCGTGACTTTAAAGAAGCAGGGTGGTTTTATGCCGCGTTTGGTACGCTGCTGCCGCTACTCTTTGGTTGTTTTGGTGTCTTTGTAGGCGCCCAGCTGCTGGGCTTTTCTGCCGGCGGTTCTATGTTGGTTGGTGTACTGGCGGCTAGTGCCTCGTATATTGCGGTGCCATCGGCAATGCGCTTGGCGGTACCGGAAGCCAATCCTTCTTTGTATCTCACGCTCTCACTGGGGATTACCTTTCCGTTTAATGTGGTGATTGGTATTCCCGTCTATTGGCGCGTAGCGCAGCTACTGCTGGGGTAGGGGATGGAGTTCATAGCCGACCTGTCTCATTCTGTTGATGCTTACTCTCCTTCGTGGAATGGTAAGTCTGGTTTTAATCTCAGGTGTACTTTTGACTATGATGACGCTGCAGAGGGGCAGGGATTTCGAGTACAGTCGTTTGAGGGGAATGCAGGAATAGGGACACACATAGATGCACCAGCTCACTGCTTTCCTGAGGGTAAAACAGTAGATGAGATACCTCTAAATTTTCTTGTTGTGCCAGCGTTTTTTATTGACGTATCAATTGCTGCAAATGAGCGATATCGGGTTTCTGTTCAAGATATTATTTCCTTTGAAGAAAAGTATGGGGCAATACCCGGGGGGTCGTTTGTTGCCTTTAATACTGGGTGGGCACATTTCTGGGATACCCCTAAGAAATACAGAAATAACTATCTCTTTCCAACGGTGACTCCTGAAGCGGCTCTGCTGTTACAGCAGAAGGGAATTGTTGGTATGGGCATTGATACCCTGAGTCC
>JASFWT010000114.1:0-3419 GCA_050049075.1 Candidatus Babelota bacterium
TACTGGTGGTAAAGGGAAAAAACTCTGGCCCGGGTACCATTACCTGGCGAATAGCCTCGGTAGCGTATACAAACGGATTAAGAAGTGCGACATAGCCCCATCCTGGCCAACTTTTATACATGGCAAACCATGGTACATTGAAGCCGCCTAGCCACATAAGAATCTCATTGATGCGCACACGAATCTTTGTTACATCGTGCAGAGAACGCGCGATGCTTATGCACATGAATGCATAGCACACCATCATCGCCGCAATCACGCCGAGAATAGGAATCAACAGATGCCACTGCGCATCAGCAGTATACAAATACTCTCCTAGATAGAGCCACGCAAGAGGTAGAAGTGGAACCATCATCGCCCACGCTAATAAAATACTAAACACCAGACGCACACTATAAATAATGCTGTCGGGGACCCACTGACGTTGATACAAAATATTTTTCTGCGTATGAAGATCAAAAAAGAGTGCCATCGCAAAGCTGAATGAACGATGAATAAATGGCATAAGTACAGCACCATACAAAACAAATGAGCCGGTACGCGCCATCTTGTCACCAAAGTACATCAACGGTTTGATATACCCCTGGACTAAGGAAAAAGTGAGCGGCTGCACAATAATAAGGTTAAGAAGCAACCCTCCCATGCGCTTTCTGTACACAATCCATTCACGAGCAAAAAGCGTTTGCCAAAGCGCCCACGTTTGTGACCATGTTCGCACACTCATGCACGCCTCCTAACCGCACCTTGAACGGGATCAAGACGACGACGCACCCCCGCGCAAAGCAAAATGGTAAGAACCAGGCAACACACCGCCACCACACTCGCGCAGTAGGTCACACTCATAAACTGAGGATCTCCAAGCACCGCACGACGCAACCCTTCAACACAGTAGGTAACCGGACTGCATAAAAATAAATAAGAAAGATTAGGAGAAAATGAATAGATACGCTGCCAGGTAAACAGCATGGTACCAAACGTCCACATCGGCCCCAGTACACGTGGCCACATGTGGTCCATATACTTTTCTGGCGTAAAGCGAATGCCCAGCATGGTAAAGAGCAGCGAGAAAAAAAACATGACTAGCATTGCCATCAAAACGGTTTGCCAAAGCGTACCCGCAATTGGCATCCCCCCCTGCAGGAGGTACATCCCCACACACCCCATCGGCAAAAGCAACGTACATAGTGTTACCACGGCACCACCAACATGAATAAGAATCACCCACCAAAAAGAGATAGGCAGCGTAAAGTAGTACCCCGCGCTATTACGCGTACTAATATCAAACGTAATCTGCATGCCACGTTGATACCCAACAGAGAAAGAAAGCATCATGATATTGCCCAGATACAAAGGCAGCTGCCACGTGGTTGCCATGCCCAATGCAGGCAAAAAAAACTTCAGCATTATAATGTGCAGGCTTAGAGCGGTTACGCCATCACCAAAAGCTTCCGGCAGACCACGTTTAATGACAAGCCATTCGCGTTCGATAAGGGCAGAAAGAATTGGTCTGATAGAACTCATAAAATACTCATACGGCATCAAGACATTGATGCATAAAGCGGTATGAAAGAGTAATAAAGAAAAGGGTTGCGCAGGTAATAATGGCAACACTCACGAGTAAGGGAGTATACGGCCCCTGCGGAAAAAGAGAAGCACGAATTGCCTCGGTCACATACATGAAAGGATTTATCATGCTCAAATACCCGAGCCAGGGAGAGGTTTCATAAAAACCGGCAATCGGCACCCACATGCCACCGAGCCATAACGCTGGCTGTATGAACCGCTCCCACAGACTGCGTATCTGTAGAAAAGAGTTGACCATCGTCGAAAGAAACAAACCATACGCCATAGAAAGCATACTTCCCATGAGAATGGCCGCTATCAACACAAACCATGAGATCTCATCGGTGTAGAACTTGCTGCCCAGTACTAACTTTGAAACAGGGAAAAAAGGGATCAACAAAAACGTCGTGTACAAGACGCCAAAGAGAAATCGTACCGCATAGACGGTACCCAATGAAGAAATGCCAACATGGTACTGCACGACCGGCTGCACCGTTCGCTCGGTCAGAATATTCATTGCGTTGGTATACGAAAGAATAAGAATCTGGAGTAGCAGCATGCCGGAGAAAAGCATCGTTGCGCGCTGCACATCATTACCAAAGTAATTAACCGGTGCAAGGTACCCGCTGGTAAGCGAGAGAATAGCTGGCCAGACCAGGTAATAATTAATCATGAGGTCTTTTGCATCAGGACGAATGCGATACCACTCACGAGCAAAGAGCACTTTGCCTACAGCCCACCAACGATTCATACAGCCTCCCGCTTCGTTACCACATGTAGATATTTTTTCGACATCTTAACTAGTAAAAAGAACAGTCCTACGCAAGTAATGAGCAGGAACGTTGTACATTCACTTACCGGCAAAAATGAACTTCCTCCCAATAGGCAGCTACGTAATCCTTCATTGCAGTACGTCACCGGATTGCAGCGTAAAATATACCTCATAACTGGTACATGAGTAGTTACTCCTTCATAGGTGTAAAAAGCAGCACCAAGAGAGAAGAAGGGATAAAAGAGACGTGGCCAAGCACTGCTCATAATAACGCGGAACGGTAACCATATGCTGACAACTAAGAAAGAAAGCGCAAAGAAAGCTGCGGTTAAGACAAGAATGGCAAGCAAAGGAAGCAATGCTGGCGAAAGCTCATGAAGCGCACCCATGCCACAAAGCCCCAAAATGCCAACGGGAATCGCTATACTAAACATACGCATCATGCAGCCAGCCACATACGCAGACATAACCACTGCGGGCGACACCGGTAGTGAGAGATGGTAATACACCAGCTTAGTCGTACGAATATCGTTTGCAACCGACATGCAGGTACTAAAACCAGTACCGAGATTAATCATAATAACGGTCCCCAGAAATACTGGCACACGAAGCTCACTGGGCATACCAAGCGTTGGCAACAGGTACCCAAATAACAACGTCATGAAGCTACCCTGTATACAATTATTTACGATCGTTGTGCGCATGGATCGTGAAAACATAATCCATTCACGATGTACCAAGTGGTACCAGACAGCAAAAGAAGAAGAAAAAATCATACTAATCCTAAATTGCATCGAGACGTCGACGCAGTAGATGATATGAGGCGAAAAGCAGTACCACTACCCCACACATAATAATGTGAATACAATACACGAAAGGAATAAATGTTTCTGTGGTAAAAAAGATACCTCGTACCGCCTCAGAAACATAGAGAAAGGGGTTAGCCAGCGCTACATACCCCAATAGCAACACTGCTTTCACCATGGCCGCCCATGGCACCCACACACTCCCAAGCCACATAAGCGGCTCGACATAGCGCTCCCACAATGAACCAGCCTCGGTTATAGAGCTGACCATGCTCGAC
>JASFWT010000115.1:0-3402 GCA_050049075.1 Candidatus Babelota bacterium
CAGTAACGTATCAACCAAGTAATCGCAAACGCAAAACCAAGCACGGTTTCCGTAAGCGTATGTCAACCCGCAACGGCCGCAAAATCATCAATGCCCGTCGCAAAAAAGGTCGTCACAAATTGACCGTTTAAGAAGAATTACTCGACCACGTCGAATAGACTTCTTCACCATGAACTCAGCAGCGAAATAGGTTTTCTCCATTACTACTTTTCGCTGCTGATTTTTTTTGTCTACACACAGCCCTCGACGAGGGCGACTCATAAAAAATCAAATGAAGCACACCTCTCTTTTTCGCTCACTCTTTAACTTCCGTAAAAAAGAAATTGATGCTGCCTTTGCAAACGCGCAGCCGTTTGCATCGTGTTATGGGATTAAGGTGTTAAAGGCTGATGGACTCCGGGCAAGCCGGAGTGACAGTCATGTAAACCGAAGTGACGGTGATAAGGGCCGAGATGATACTTACGCCAAGTTCATCATCATCCCTACTCGTGGCTGGGCAAATGCTCCCAAGCGCAATCGTCTGCGCCGACAAATAAAAGCAATCATCTTTGAAGAAAAGTTGTATAGGGAAGAACGCTCCCCGGCCTTAAGCCGGGGCCTAAATACTGGATCCCGAGTCTCTGCTCGGGACGACAACACCCCTCTTCCCCACTCCTACATTCTACTGCTCTACCCGGTCGCCAAAGACCTTGACCAAAAAACCGTACGAAAGTTTTTGTGTGAAGCGTTTCATAACTGATAGCCTCAGCGCCATGCTGCACAGCGTTCGCGTGCTCCTTGGCAGCCCCGCGACTTGTATCTTTCCTTTTTACACCTGTCAGCAGTTCGCCAAAGATCAGTTGCGGCACCGACCACTCTATAAAGCAGTACCCGCCATTATCTGGCGGGTACTAAAATGCAACCCTCTGTACGCCTGGTGGTTGCAGCGATCATCGCAACGTTAGTTTACTTTTCCTGACCAATTACCACGCGACTAAAGCCTGTTGTCGAAGCATAGTCTCGCGCCGCCTGGCTCACTTCTTCCGCCGTCAAGGCATTGACGCGCTTCAACGCTTTATCGTAATAATCGTACCCAAGACCTAATGTTTCCATATTGGCAAACATCATGGCGATGCTGCGCGTATCGGTGGTGACATCGATCATGTCTTTCAGATACACCTGACGCGCGGCTGCTACCTCTTGCTCGGTGACACCATTTTCAGCAACCTCGCGAATCATATCCATGATGCCCTGCGTTGCCTCGTTCACTTTGTCTGGATTAATAATCGCCAGTATAGAATCATAGCCATGCTCTTGGTGAATACCAGTCGCCCACGCACCATGTGCGGCGTAGAACAGACCAGTTTGTTCACGAAGTGCATAAATACGAGAACCTAGTGAGTAGAAGCAAATGGTACTAAGCACATCAAGTGTCAGGTGCTCTGGATCATGCAAGCCAATTGCTGATGGGCGGCCAAAAGCCAATACCACCTGATCGCGAGAGAGAGGCATCACGGTGTTTTGTGGCTCATCATGAGAAATAATGGGATACACCGGCGGACGATAGCCAGCCGGCTGCCAGTCAACACCACACTGGGCAACCAGTTGCTCAAGTGCATCGGTCTGCACATCACCGGCGACACTTAAAACTAACTGGTCTGGGCGTACATACTGATCATGCAATGTCTGCAAGTCAGACAGTTTGATATCGCGCAAATAAGTAATCGCCTCATCAAAACTCCAACCGTATGGATGATTAGCGCCATAAATGCTGCGACGTAGCTCGCGCTGCGCCAGTCGGCGCGGATCCATCTTCCCTTGCTCCAGAGATTGGATCATAATATCACGTTGCTTTTCAAAGCTTTTTTGATTGAAAACCGGCTCACGAATAACTTTAATCAAATGCGCAAATACTTCTGCAAAGCTGGCACTACTGGCGGTAGCACTGGCACCACGACCAGAAAGCGAGTACTGCGCGCCATGGACGTCAAAACCGGCAACAATCTGTTCTTTATTCATGCCACGGCTTTGCTCATGCAGTAACGCCATCATCAGATCCACCCCAATACCATCTTTGGCGCGAGACAAGTACGCTGCATCCTTAAACAGAATCCCCGCACTCACCAGCGGCATCTGATGATCTTCGTACGTAATAACCGTTAATGTCTGTTCTAGTTGACGTGACACCTTGGTTGGTCGTGGAAAGTCAAAAGAAAGCGGTGCTGGCGTCGGTGTCGTATGAATATATTCTGGGGTACCCAGAGGCGTCGTGCGCTGATGGTGCGCCAGAAGCTGATGATAATACTGCTCATTTTCCTCCAGCTGCGATTGCCAGAGAGGCTTTTGCTCTTCAGCAAGTGGGGCAACGGTCACCGTATTAAGCTGGCTCGGCTGCAAGAATTCATGGGCAAACGCTTGCACCTGCTCGCTGGTCACCTGTGAGTAGGCATTTGCTTCCATAAAGAGTTCTTTTTCGTCACCAGTCGCGTAGAATGACTCTAACCAGTTGTACGCAAAGTGCTGCGCATCAAAACGCCACTGCATATGTGCGCGCTGGCGGTGTTTCACCATCTGATACAGCTCGGTCTCGGTGACACCTTCGCGAATAACTTGTTCAAGAACTTTGTGTACCGCATTAATACATGCTTGGCGTTGACCTGGCTTTGGCTCCATTGCCACCAGGAAAACCCCATCACCGGCCAGCTGCTCTGCTACCGCAGCAACACTGGCCGCAACCTGCAACTCATCAACTAGCACACGATGCAAGCGACTACCGTGCCCGGTGCCCAAAATATGTTGTACTGCATCGGTAAGCACGGTGGAACCACCATTCAAGCCGGGAATACGGCAGTAGAGGCCAACCTGTTCATGCTGCACTTCGCGATAGATAGTGGTGCTGCTAATTTTCAGCGGCTTAGGAACCGGTACAAAGGGAGGCTCAAGGTCAACACCGCCATGAGGAATCTGCGTAAAGTACTGTGCCGCATCCTCAACCGCTTGCTGCGGATCAAGGTCACCTACCAGGCACAGTACGGCACGTGAAGGATGGTAATACTTGTCATAGAAAGCCTTTAGGCGCGCCCCATTAATGTCGGCAAGGTCTTCCTTGTACCCAATAATAGGATGATGATATGGATGATTTGCCGGGTACAGCGTCGCAAAGACATGCTGCCAAATAACATCCCAGTAGTTGTCTGTATACATGCGCAGCTCTTGAACAACTGCTTTCACCTCTGACGCCAAATGCTGGTCATCAAAAATGGCATTTTGCATGCAATCAGCAAAGATCGGCAAAAACTGCTGGTAGTTGTTTTTATCACACTCAAAGTAATAGCTGGTCATGTCATGTGAGGTAAACGCATTGAAGTCGGCACCATACTTGCGTGCAACCGCATCAATATCTCCCTCTTTCATCTTTTCCGT
>JASFWT010000045.1:0-6037 GCA_050049075.1 Candidatus Babelota bacterium
GTGTGTGGAGCGCACACCCCTTTACTTTTTCTTTTTCATGGCAGCATACCACTGCTGCACATAATGCCAGCGACGTGTTAAGGCAGTACGCAGTAATCCTTCGATTAAAAGACCAGCCATCGTCCACCAATAACCAAGTAGACCACCTGGCGCTACGCGATACTGATGCACAACGGCAGCAACCGCCTGCGTATACGATGCCTCACCCCCTGCTAACACATACTGTGTGCGAACATACTGCCAACAGGCAGCTGATGACTGGGACCAGCATCCTTTCATGCGTAACAAAGAGACCAACTCATAGTTGCTCCACCCTGCTGCAGTAGACATCTTCCTCCCGGCGGCATGTTGCTGCCACACAGAAAAGCGCACCGCTACAACCGCGTACTCTTGCGGCTTTGGCAAGCGGAAAAACCAACGATGTACACGACGCAATACAACTTCGTAACCAAGCTCTGCGCTGCCACGTACCCCCACACAAGCGGTATTTGACGCAAAGTGCTGCAGTATATGTGCCGTAAAGTCTGGCGCGAGAAACACCGTATCATCAAGCAATAAAACAATATCGGGGGAGGCGCTCAAATATGACATTGCTGCTTGGTGCGTACACTCGGCGACAGCAGAAACGGTAATCCATGAAAATGAAAGGGTAATACCACTCAGCGATATTTCTGGATGAGTGGTAACGACCACCACCTGATCAAGAGAAACACTTTGCGCTTGCAGGCCACGCAGACAGGTGCGCAGATCTGCCAGTGCACCGCGAACTACAATAATTGCCGCCGTAGATAGCGAAAATGATACCGTTGGCAATACCTGTGTTGCGATTTTTTCTAGCGCATCAAGTGCAGCAGTATCCGTCTGAATAAGAAAAGGCGAAGCCTTCGCAACAACAGTTGTCGGCCAATCCCACCAACGAATGGTAAGTAGTCGTGTGCGCGTTGACTCATCAAAACGCCAGCGTTTAAAGCGTGCGGGCACCCCCGCAACGACAGCGTACGCCGGCACATCTTTTGTCACCACACTAAAAGCAGCAACAATAGCACCATGACCAATATGTACGCCGGGCATAATCACCGCACGATACCCAACCCACACATCATGACCAATAATTGTTGGCCCACGGTAATCAGGCATGGTGTTATAGCGAGAACCTGGCCACACCGCAGGTAAAAAAGCATAAGTTGAAAGCGCATGAGTATTATGATTGGCACCATTACCAATCAAGCGAATGTCTACCGCAAGTTGTGTGTAGGAGCCAATAAGCAACGCATCACCAACATGATACTGCATACAGTCTCGAAAAAAGCGCCGCGCATCACGAGGATCATTGTAGTAGGTAAAATTACCAATCAAAACGCCATACGCGCGCACAAAGTGACGAAGAAATATGGTGCGCTTATTTTTAAAGAAGCGGTAGCGAGTATGAAGGTAGCGCATGCCCTCGGCTGGTGGCAGCACAGAATGTGGTTGCTTACTCATCTAGATAATATTCAGTGACGTAGTTTATCTGCACAAATTTTTTTTTTTGCTACTCTGCCGCGAAAGGTAAAAAAAACCTTCTATAAAGTCCACGAAGAAACACACTATCTTTATGCAGCATCACCGCACTCTACGAAAAATATTCCATATCGTTGATGACTTTCCCGTTGGTGGCATTCCCATGATGCTGCTGACGCTGCTCAAGAACTATCAAAGACTTTCACCAGGAACTGAGCACATACTTGTCTATATAAAAGATGGACCCTATCGCCACGTGTTTGAACAGGCAGGCTTTCGCACCATTGGCCTGCGACAATACCTCCCTCGCTACCCACTGCTCCTGCTTCCCCAGCTCTACCTGCTAATGCGCAGAGAAAAACCAGATCTTATGCATGCGCTGCAGCCACATGCCTGGTTTCACGCACGCCTTGCTGGCTGGCTGACCAGCACCCCTACCGTTTGTGCTATCCATGGTGACATGAGCCACAAAGAACATGGCCGCTATCAAAAACTATGCATGTACCTTATGGGACACCTTGCTAACCACCACATCTGTATCACCGAGCAATCGCGCGCGACACTTCTGCAGATGCAAAATAAACGCTTTAGTCCCGCTCGCACCTCAACGGTATATAACGGTATTGATGTGGCAGCAATACGAGCAAAAGCGATTGCACAACCACTAACACGAGTACAGCTTGGCATGCCAGATGATGCCTTCCTCATCGGATGCGTTAGTCGTTTATCACCAGAAAAGTCCGTTCATGTACTTATTGATGCATTTGCACACCTGCATAGAACATATCCCAAAGCACATCGTAAAACCTACCTCTGTATTGTTGGCGAAGGTGGCCTGCGCAGCTCGCTTGAGGCACGCGTACACACATACGGCCTTACTCAGTTTGTTATTTTTGCCGGCGCGCACACCAACCCGTTTCCGTTTTACCCACTCTTTGATTGCCTGGCGCACTCATCAATGACCGAGGGTGGGGCGGCATTAGTACTTCTTGAAGCAATGGTCTTTGGTAAGCCAGTTATTACCACCCATGATCGTGATACTCATGAGCAGATTACACAAGGTAAGGAAGGTTTTTTTGTACCCATTAACGACCGCGTTGCCCTGGCTGAACGAATACATACAGTCTTTGCTGCCCCTCAGATGCGTACAAAAATGGGAGCAGCGGGTAAGCAGCTGGTAGAACAAAAATATACCGCTCAAAAAATGGCACATGATTATCTACAGACTTTTTGCACCGTTGCTCGGGAGAAGACATCATCATAAACAATGAGCGTCTACGCTTTCTCAAAAATCTTCTTATCTACGTTGGTGGCGCCCTTAGTATTCAAGGCATCTCTGCACTCGCTTTACCTCTTTGGATACTCTACTTTTCCCCGACAGAGTATGGCATTTTTGCCTTGCTACACACCTGCCAAACCATTGGCGCTATGGCTATTGGCCTCAATCTTGGTCATGTTTTTATTATGCACTACTGTCATACAGCTGCAGATAAAAAGAGAGAACTCATTCGCCATATCTATGGCGTATTATTTCTCTCTAATCTCTTTTGGCTGCTTGCACTGATACCATTCTACTCTGTCTTATGTTCCTACTTATTTGATAATACCCTCTCCCCGTTCTACCTTTTTCTTGGCATTGTTGTTGCGAGCCTAAACAGCATAAAAACGCTCTCTTTTCTTTATTTACAACAAACAGAACAACCGCACGCGTTCACCACTCTTCATCTCTTTGAAAATAGTAGTTACCTGTGCATCATGCTTATAGGTGTCATCTTATTTGATGGTAGAATTGGCGCCATACTGATTGCCCAGCTATGCTCATCACTTAGTACTCTTGCACTGATTGTATGGCGAGAAAAACCAGAGCTACAAGGACCCTTACCTTCGCTATCGATAACTAAAAAATATCTCGTCGAAGGAGGAAGTATGTACCCCCTCTTGGTAAGTACACACCTCTTTACGATTGGAGATCGACTGGTAATGAAACATTTTACCAATCTGCATGCCGTTGGCTTATATGCATTTGCCAACAAGTTTACCGATCTTTTTCTTACCCTTTTTATTACGCCGCTTCGACGAACCTACATTCCCTATATACAACGTCAGTACAAGCAAGCCCTTAATCAGGGCTACGCAGAAAACAGTTGGCACCTTGCTTGCTACATTGGCCTTGGGGTCATAGCGTTATGTGGTGCATTCTTTATTGGCAAGCCACTACTGGTTTACTTTGTACCCTCACGCTTCCACCAAGCACTTCCGTATCTTTTTTGCCTTGCACCATCAGCTGTTATCTGCGGTGCCTTTGTGTTTTGTAATAGTTTGCACTGGTATACCAAGAACACCGTACTGCTCACCAAATTACTCACTGCTGCTGCCACGGGAAATGTTGTATTAAACTGCTTACTGGTAACGCGATGGGGTGGCTTTGGATGCGCGTTTAGTACACTGGTGTGCAACGCTGCTTACTTTACTTCTGCGTGGTATTTTCATAGACGTACTTTCCAACACTTACACACACCAGACGAAACATCATTGCCTATGAAAATTCTTCACTTTATCGACTCACTTAAAAGTGGGGGTACACCCACTGTATTTAAAACTGTTATCGAAGGGCTGCACAAAGAGGATCAAACGGTCGAGCATGTAGTGGCCTACCTTCATGATGGGCCGGTACGTAATGAACTAGAAAAACAAGGCGTTCGCACCATTCACCTTTCGCCATTATTCTCTCGTTACGACATCACGCTGTTACCACGTTTTATGAATATCATTCGCGGTGAGCGTCCACATGTTACCCATACCGCCATGACAAACGCTCTCTTTTTTGGTCGCTTGGCAAGCTGGCTTATGCGCGTGCCCAATGTTTCTGGCGTTCATGAAGACATGAACTATGTGGGACGTTTTAGCCAGTACGGCATGCGTGTAATGGGTGGTATGGCAACGCGCTACATCGCCATTACGCAACAAGCAAAAGACACGCTGCTTACCTTTCAAAAAAAGTCGTTCCAGCCAGCTCACATTGACGTCGTCTATAACGGTATTGACCTCCCGCTTATTCGCCAACAAGCAGCAGCTGATCCTGTTACGCGCCAGTCAATTGGTCTTGCCGATGATGCGTTTGTTGTTGGTGGTGTTGGCCGTTTTTCACCAGAAAAGTCATTTGATGTATTGATTAAAAGTTTTGCAAAATTAAAAAGTGCTTCGTCACAAAAAGTGCAGCTCTGCCTGGTTGGCTACGGGCCGCAAGAACAAGAATTTCGCCAGCTATGCCATTCGTTGGGCATTGCTCACGATGTTATCTTTGCCGGTCACCAGTCAAACCCCTTCCCTTTCTATTCGCTGTTTGATGCATTTGTCCTTTCCTCACAAACGGAAGGTGGTACGGCGCTCGTACTTCTTGAAGCAATGGTTTTTGGTGTACCGGTTATTACTACCCATGACCGCGATACACATGAAACCATAACTGACGGTGTTGATGGCTATTTTGTGCCGGTCAATGATACTGCTGCTATTGCCAACCGCTTGCAGCTGCTTCTCACTAATGTAGAGCTGCGCAGTCGTCTTGGTGAGGCCGGGAAACAATTAGTAGAACAAAACTATTCAGCAGATATAATGGCGAAACAATATCTTGCGGTCTTTACCAAGACGGCCAACTCACGCAAGGAAAAAGCATGAGCACCACCTACCACCTCTATAACACGCGCATCGCCATATGCGATGACGCACCAACAAGCTGGCAACAAAAAATAGGGTATGACCTTGCCCGCTACCTGGGCGGCATGGAGCGCTTTTCACCACAACAAGTTACTCATCAACTACGCATTGCCCCCTACTCACAACGGCCAAAAACAACTGCCCTTGATACTATTCCTGGCTACGCTTCGTACGGATCTGTTACCGACTTTCCCGGTATGGAGCTCTGTCTTGCGTGGCAGCGTCACTCTCTTGAGAGTCCAGTAGATGCTCAAGAGCATGACATATTATATGTCTGGCACAGTGGTGCACGTGAATTCCCTCTACCTTTCTTGCTGCAGCAGCTACTAGTAAAACAAGAGGCAACGTTTGTTCACGCTGCTGGCATCGCCGTTGATGGCAGAGCAATTTTGGTACCGGCATTTGGCAGCATTGGTAAAACAGCCTTCTGTGCACAAGTGGCTCACCATGATAACGTTACGCTACTTGGCGATGACCTACTAATTGCGCGTAGCGATGGGTTACTGGCGCCCTACCCACGCCCTTTCTGCCTCTACGATTACCATGCACCACTTTTTAAAGGGTACTTTGCAACACATTACTTGCCGTGGCACACCAACTGGAAACTGACACACAAAGTAATTCGCTTTATTGCTCGCCAACTGAACCTGCATCAAAAACTTGATGGGTATGTCACCAGCACACATCGCAACGTTGCACCGGCGCAACTGTTTGGTGCCGACCATATTGAGCAAGAAGTGGTACCACTCAGCACGGTAGTCATTGCCACGCGACGGCACGACATTAAACAACCAGTTATCACACCAGCAAGCGAACAAAAAGT
>JASFWT010000069.1:0-5006 GCA_050049075.1 Candidatus Babelota bacterium
TTGCTCAATATCATACTGCACGAACTACAACCTTTTACCGATCTGTTACTGGTGTACCTCACCGGCCAACAACAAACTATTACCGACTACACGCGTCACCTTGAACAAATTATTCTACGGTTTTTACACACGACACCGGTGCCGTACTATCACGTTGCGCTTCCGGAAAAAATGAGCGCTACGTCTGCCGGTGTTTCACTGTTTGATATCATCACCAACGACTTGGTGCCACGAGTTCCCCATGCGTATTCTGCATCTGAAAGACACCCTTGAAGTTGGTGGTATCTCGGCGGTACTGACAACACTGATTCAACACACGCCACACGTGCAACATACGGTTGCAACGTTTGCCCCTGGTCCTTTTGCTAAAAACATGCGGACTCATAGTGCAACCGTTCACCACATCACCACACCCACCTATCGCCGCGTTGCACAGTTTGTAGCGAAGCATCGTCCCGATGTTATTCATGCGCTCGGCTTTACGATGATGCGTCATGCACGGTTGCTGCATCGTCTGACCGGCATTCCAGTCGTGTGTGGCATTCACGGCGACCTCAACAAAATTGGTCGGCTACAGCGACATGTGCAGCACTTACTAATGAAAGTAATGGGGAACTGGTGCAGCGCGTATGTATGCGTCAGCGAAGAAGTGCGCCGCATTTTACTTACCAAGGTACCCCGCTCACTTTCAGCACAAAAAGCATACGTTATCCACAACGGCATTGACCTTGCAGCGGTCACACCCGATACACAATTCAACCGTACTGGCGCAGGTTTACCGCAGGATAGATTTGTTATTGGCAGCGTCGGCCGCCTGGCAGGAGAGAAATCATACGACCTCCTACTGCGCAGTACAGCACCGTTATGCAGAGAAAAAAAAGCAGTGGTTTGTTTGGTCGGCGATGGACCGGAACAAGGCAAGCTGCAGCGCCTTGCAGCTGATTTATGTATCGCAAATGACGTTTTTTTTATGGGGCGACAAACACCAAGTATGCCATGGTATTTTTTGTTTGATTGTTTTGCGCTGTCATCACAAACCGAGGGGCTCAGCATTTCTCTGCTGGAGGCAATGGCTGCTGGATTACCGGTGGTGTCGACAAGTGACCACACTAGAGAGCATCCGGTCCTTACAAACAATAAAGATGGTATCCTTGTGCCCGTTAATAATGAGCATGAACTACATGATGCACTGGCAAAAATAATAAGCGACGCACCGCTGCGTCAGCGACTCAAAAAAGAAGCGCTGAACAGCGTAAAAAAGTTCAGCGCCCAATCTATGGCAAAACAATATGAAAGTCTTTTTAGAGCTTTACAATAACTGCCCCATCGCGGAGCTCTTTCTCCATACCAGCCGCAAAATCATCGATCTTGTCTCGACGCAGATGATTTTCGATTTTGCCATAACACTCTTCGAGCGTCTTGGTGCGAGCCTCGATAATATCATCTACCCGTACGGCTAAGCTGCCATCCTTGGTTTTTATTACGTCAGAAACTTCGCCCTTCTTCATGTTGAATACACGACTAAGGTGCGCACCAATGTCGGTTGCCTCCATCCATTCCAACGCTTCCCACAGCACTTTGCTTGGCGTCTTTTTAAGAGTGCGCCACTGCTTTACCTCGTTTGGCGTCAGTGTTGCCAAACTAATGCGGTAGCGAGCAGTTACTTTTTCTGGATGCTTGTCGTAGTACTCACGAACTTCATGATTACTGACGCTGCAACGGCTGCGCACTTCCTGCCCCTTCATCATTTCCATGGCATGAAAACGCATCAATTGGTGGCGATAGGTAGCAAAGTTAATACCGATTGCTTTTTCTAAAGAAGCATCAGCTTCCTCGTCAGACTTATCAAGCACTCCTTGGTCTTGTTTGACCGCGATGATCTGCTTGTCGATATCTAGCTCGGTTGGCATCACCTTGCGCTCATTGGCGCGCTGCACCCACAGCTCTTCAACAATTGCTTCGTCTAAAGTAAATGGCTTGCCATCTTTGCTGATCTGCGGTGTCTGCAGCGTTGAGTGCAAAATATTTGCATTGTTCACGCGCGCCACCACTTTATCAACCAGCTCTCGCGCCATCAGCGGCGTCATGGCTAACGAGAGGAGCAGTAGTTTTTTCATTACGCGTCGTCTTCTTTGCCTTCAGCATCAATGCCCAGGTTTTTCAGTAATGCTTCCAGATCTAGCTCTTCGCCACCATCTTCGACATCACCCTCACCCTCTACATCGTCGCCTTCTGCTTGCCCAAGCTGCCCAAGAAGCTGTTGCAGCTGCTCTTGCAGTTGTGCAGGATTCATTTCTTCACCATCATCGTCTCCTTGATCTGCATCAATCGCGAGCGCTTCTTCCACCGCGCTTGCCTCAACTTCTTCTTCAGCTGCCTGTGGGTCTGCGCCACCCATCATGGTGGCAAATGGGTTGGTCATCGAAGCGGTATGGTTTTCTGATTCAAGAGGACCGTTGTCAATATCAACGGTGTATTTTTCGCGCAGCGCTTTGAGCTGCACTTCACGCTCTTGCATAAATTTCTCGGTACGAGCACCCATGGTAACTTGCTCACGAACCTCATCAAATGAGCTGTAGGTTGGCTCACTACGATCGGTCACTTTCAGTACCCAGTGCGTATCGCCATCAACAGCACGACCATAGGTATCGTTTTTATCAAGAGAGAATACGGTGGCACGCAGCGCTGGTGGCAGCGGGCTGGTGAATGCCATACGAGGATCGGTAGAAATACGGCCAAAGTCTTTAAACTCACCACTTGATTCTTTTGCTAGCTCTTCAAATGAGCGGTTGCTGCCTTCGTTTAACAGGTGCTGGAAGACGGTAGCTTTTTCATCGGCATCAAAACCGGCGCCAATGACTTGCAAACCACCCTGCTCTTTAATGAAGCGTTCTTTGTGTTTTTCAAAAGTGCTGCGCACTTCTTCATCACTGACCGTAATACTATCAAAAATACGCTTCTCAAATGTCTTCGCCATCAACTCTTGCTTGATACGTGCCAACAATCTGTTCAGTGTTTCTTTATATTCCGCTTCATGCTCAACACCTTCATCATGTCCCCAGCGCGTTACCAGTTTTTGTTCTACGTAGGCGTTAAACAACTGCTCTTTGATTGGTGCCGGCGCGCTGGCATAGTCATTCAAGCCAAACTGAGCGAGCGGCGTCGCCTTAATAAAGTCTTGAGCAAATTGAAGGAACTCATCTTTATACCCAACCGGCTTGCCTTCGATTTTAACAATGACCGGTCCGTTACTATTTTGCTCCATAATGTCAGCAGGTGACAATGGCTCGGTTTCAGCTTTTAGGCCTGCAGCAGCAGTTTGCATGTTGCTTGCTGATTGCTTGCTGCCAAGCAGGCGGTTAATCAAATCGCAACCACTGGTCATACTGAGTAACGCACCAAGTGCCATCAGACGGCCGACGAGATAAACACGTTTCATAAAGAGCTCCTAATAAAATGGTAAATGACTCGCAAAAATGCCTTTGAGCCGCGTATCGTAGCACACATTTGTAGGCGTGCCAAGACGCAAGAAAGCTGATATACTACCGAGCTTTCGTGCCGCACCAGGACAATAAAATCGGCACCCCTGTTTACCTCTATAAAAGGATTTTTAATGAGTAGTCCATCACCAAAAAAAATGTCTCTTACCGGCGCTATATTAATGAACGTCAACTTGATGGTGGGTGCTTCTGCTTTTATCGCACCAACCATCATGGCCGAGTATGCTGACAGCGCCAGTTTTTATGGATGGCTTTTCGCCGGTATGGTGTTTTTTCCTGTTGTATGGTGCATTGCTCAAGCAGCCAGCCTCTTTCCTGGCAAAGGAAGTTTCTATAGCTACAGTAAAAACACCATCTCTGATGGTGCTGGTTTTTTAAGCGGCTGGAGTTATTTTCTGGGGTACGTCAGCATCGGTGCCATGCAAACACTCAGCTTAAATGAAGTACTCGCAAAGCAAGTTGACCTCACTTTTGTCAAAGCACACCCGTTGTTATTCAACCTCGGCCTACTGAGTGTTCTGCTTGGCATGAGCTGGTTATCGGTACGCGTCATTGATAGCATTCAAAGTAGCGGAACAATTTTTAAACTAACCCCACTACTCATTGGTATCGGCAGCCTGTTGATCTACTTCTCCCCTTCAAACTTGCCGTCATTCACCCAAACCTCGCCACTTCTTCTACTGCCAACAGTCCCCTTAGCAATCTTTGGCTTCTGGGGTTTTGAAGGAGTATGTAGCGTTAGCCACCTCATCGAAGACAATAAAAAAAATGCGCCCCGCGCTGTTTTAATCGGTTTCTTTATTGCGGTGAGTATTTACTGTCTCTTTCACTTAAGCCTTATCGCATTGATGGGTGCAAAAGCGCTCAAAATGTACGGCGTCGGCTCTTTTGTAAACTATCTGGGTATTAGCAATGTTGCCCATATTCGTATGTTGAACGCCGTTATTCTCAGCGCCATTATTGTGGCGCACGTCAACGCCATCTTTGGTGGTATTGTGGCAAACAGCAGCATGTTTTGTGCGATGGCTGAAGAAAAACTACTGTTCCTGTCTAATCAATTAAGTACCCGTGTACCAGCAACCAGTCGTCCCTTTGGTGCCGCCGTTGCTCATACGATTGGTATCATTTTCTGCACTTCCATACTGGCACACAAAATTGTATTGAATGCGATGAGCAACCTTGGTGTTTTAATCGCCTTCTTTATGACCATCATCTCTATTCTGACCATCCAACTTAAAAATCGTCAGATCATTGGCCAGATGATTAGCGTCCTTGGTCTTGGCTCGTGCGCCTTTCTGGCGTACCAAAGCTGGTACATCATCGGCATCAACCACTGGCAACGACTGGTCGCTGCCGGCCCACTGATTCTCGTTATGATTCTGGGTTACGGGATGTTTCTAAACGCACGACGCGGTCGCAACGCCTAACAAGACGACCTAGGCTAGTGCCTCACACATTTGCCTATACAAGGATACAAAGAATGAGCCATAGGTACGCACCTGGGCA
>JASFWT010000007.1:0-11002 GCA_050049075.1 Candidatus Babelota bacterium
AAACGCGTGGTTTTACTTTAAGTTAGTATGGCATGTTTCTACTGAGCAAAATCAATAATTTAATCAATGTTTTTGTCGATAAACCTGAAAGAGGGGTAGTTGTAATTTTCGAAAATAGGAGTAGTCTTTGCTTCCAAGTCATTTGACTTTGTTCTTTTACGTATCCGTAAAGATTTCTCGTACATCACAATAACCAATGCTCATCATGCGTACAGATCATGTATGCCGAGCGAGGAGATACCTATGACCCAACTTGCCTTAGACAACAGCACAGTCGAACAACTAGCGCTTGATAGGATGCTGGTAGAAGTTTTTTACGAAAACAAAGAAGCGGAGTATCCGCCCCTCATTGTTGTTCTTTCTCACATTCGCAATGATCGCGAATATGAAGCAACCAACGATCTTGTACACAAATTATTACGTAAATTTGGCCACACGGCGCCATCAGTTATTGCTGTTTCTGCGCAAAACAGTACTGCCATTATGTATGGTGAAGTCACCGAGTGGATACATCACGCAGACAAGTGTGCCATTGTGACCTTTAGTCAGTGGGCGGCGCAGGCGCTTGCGCATGGTACACGTTCTATACGTCTTGGTGTGCCACACATCTTTACCGGTATGCATGACGTTTCAACATTTGAGTCTTTTGACACCGCCCATCCATCATATGCGCACACTACTGGGTTGGTGGTAAAGCATCCTTCCTACTATCCAATGATGAGAACAGTTATGGATTGGCATACAGGAAGTAAGCGTTTATGGTGCTTAAATCATCCTGATCACGTAAGTCGAGATACGCTTGCTGGCCGTTGTGGGTTAAGCCAAGAAAATCTTGAAGCATGTAAGTCGCTAGGTCTGGAAGTGCTGCCATTAATGGTTCGTAGCAATGAGGAGCTTGATGTAAAGCTTAGCAGCAGGCTGCAGCCAAAGAGTGATTTGATACTCACCGGCCTCAGTGGTATTGCGCTTGCCTATAGCGATACCATTTCGCTGCTGGCAGAGCTTCACCAAACTCCCGTTATTTCACAGAGCCTTGAAGTAGTAAAAAAAGGACACGCGGCGGTTGGTCATGGTTCGTGGGGAGACTTTACTACCGAGCTGATGGTGCAGCGCCTCTTTCAAATGATAGTGCATGGTGAAAAAGCACGCTCATTCCCACTGGAGATTGTCAAAGAAGCGGAGCAGGTACGCTATAATGAAGAAGTTATGGAAAAGCAGGGCTTACTGCTTGGTGGTGCAACCAAGCGTACGCTACGCGCACGATCAATTCATGATGGGTATTAAAGCATACGTGTGGTGAAACTGATTGTTGTTCGTGCGACATCAGTACACGTATTGAAGGCAGCGCCGCGTAGCACTTGTTACACGGCGCTTTTTTATATCTACTGAATGCTATGAAATCATAGACCAATTGTTCTACTTTGCAGCTGTGTTTCTAGGGTTAAGTGGTGTATTTGCCAGAAGCAAAAAACAAGAGTAGAGTGAATCTGCGTTATACGTAAGTAACTGGGCCCCCCAGCCTCCCCCACCTCCCCAGTGGAAACATATTAATGTTTTTTGAAATCACTGAAGGAGAAAAATATGAAAATTGGGTTAGTGGTAATCCTAGTTGTAATTTGTATAGTTAACCTTGCACCGGGAAGTGTACGCTGCTGTGGAACTATTCTTTCACCAAGTCATTGTTTGATGATGTTGAAAAAGTAACTCTGAGATTATGTCAGCGGCTTTCCATAGAAGAAGGGTGTTGATGTGATAAAAGTGGCAGTTGTTAGTCCCGGTAAAGGCGAAAGCCATACTCAGGTAATTAAAGGTTTTAAGTCAATTACCGAACATTGTTTCCCTCGCGAGTGTGTATTGCATGAGTTCATGCTTCCTCACAACGCGGGGGATTCTGTTTTTAGGATTCAAGTAGGTAGAGTTGTACAGCAGATTAAAGTAGGTAACTTTGATTTAGTGTATACGGTTGGTGTTTCATGTTCGACTGGTATCAAGCAAGAGCTTGATAGATTAGAATTGAAGATACCTCTTATATTTGTCGGTGCAACCAATCCGGAACAAATTGGACTACTTAACCCCAGTAAAGATGGTGTTGTAATGGCAACAGGGGTTTCTATGAGGTCTACAGAAAATACAATACCATTAGAAGTAGTCTTTAGGCTTTATGGTCTTGCTCGAAGGGTTGTTCTTGTCTATAGGCTAGATGCGAATGAAGGGCGCTCGCGATCAGTGGTGCGATCACTTGTTGATACGCTTAATGCTCGTCGTGTCGAGCATACCTTACTTGAATATGTTGATGACATTTCAAGTGCTCTTGAGAAAAATGATGTTGTAATAATTCCGCAGGGCAGTCTTTATCCTACCGATTTATCTTTTGTCGAAAAAGCTTGTATTAAAGCTGGTGCAGAGTTTGTTTCCGGCAGCTCGGTCATTCTTCCCCATACCGCTCTCTTTGGCTACAAGGCAGATTTGCGCCATATGGGTGATTATGCAGCACGCATGGCAGCGCAGATTATCGTTGAAAAAGTCTCGCCTGGCGATATCAAGCACAAACTTTTAGAAGATGTCTCTCAGTTAGTTTTAAATAACAACGCCATGATCAGCAGCGGTGTCGCACCAACCAATGATGAGTTTGTGTTTGATCTGGATTCCGGCAAAGAGTTCCGCTACACGCTGCAGCTCTTCTATCACTACTTTCTGAGCAGCGGACATGTTCTTGGTATTCGCATCTTTGAAAACCTTTTGGGGCGGCAGCGAGATGCCGGCAAAGGGCTATTGTGTGAGCCAATTAAGATTGTCGGCTCGACCAATGATATGGTCTTTACCGAAGAGCAAGCGGCACACATCGTCGCTGACGCCGCACCTTTTGTGACGGTATTTGGTAATGATGCAGCTTGTTTGATACAAAATCAGATGATAAAGCAGGGGCGGTATAAGCCAATGCTGATTATGAAATTTGCCGATGATGATCATCTTCCTGAGCCTGCGCTGCGGCACAAGGGCCGCAACTGGCCAAAGAAGGCACCGGTTATGCGTATCGTCCTACCCAAGCTTCCGGTCACCAAAATTATCGATATTATTGCAGCGCTGCATCCAACTAAAAAGCGCATTGGCTTTGTGCATAGCTTTGGCCAATATAATGGCACCACTTTACATGCAAAACGGTACCGTGAGGTTCGTGAATACTGTGAAGAGAAAGGATTAGAGTTTGTTGCCGGCGGCAGTGATCAGGGTGGTGAGGCATTTGCTACCGCTTGTCGTGATGTAGCGCAAAAAGTAGATGCACTTTTCTGTTTACCCGATGAGATTACGCCGGGCGATGCAAAAACATTAGCGCAAGTGGGGCACGCAGAAAATGTATTTACCATCGGGGGTGACTATGAACGCTTTGGCTGGATGAGTGGTGTGCTCGGAATTGATTACGAATCGGTGTTTGATGAGGTTTTTCGTGATATGGCCATTGCTGCTCGCGGGTTGGTATGCCCCCAGGCATGGGAGCAAAAGCCAAAAGAGTCAGACTGTTACTACTTTCATCTTAACCGCAAGTGGTTGCTGAGCCACAACTACCCCATTCCAAAACATCTAGAATCTCTCTTGCAGCTTGCAGTCATTATTGATACACCAGATAAAGATGGTGACGATCTTGATGGCGAAAGTACCATGCTTGATATGTTAAGCCCACTGAAGACCATCGTACGCACCATGCCAACTGAAGGTGAAGTTGGTGAAGAAAGCAGTGAAGGGTTGTTTGCCATTTTGAAGAAACGTGTTTTGGCAAAGCTAGCGTGAGTACAATCATGACAGGGACAAAAAAATATATAGCGGTTATTACGCCCATAGCGTATGGCTCTCATGGAGAAATACTCAGTGGCATAGGTACCACCATTGATTCTGATGATGGAGAGTACCGTGTTATTCCTTACATTACTCGTTCTCTTGACCGAAGCGCATTTGTACTCGCCACAGAGCGGGCCTTATACGAAGGCGCTCAGCTTTTGGTAACCGTTGGGCAATCGGCTTCAATCGTCGTCAAAGATCTTCTCGTAAAAAAGAAGGTATCTATTCCTCAGATATGCGTTGTTAGTGGTGATCCTGTTGCTACTGGCATTATGGAAAGCCGCGAAAGAAGCAAGGCGCTACGTACCGCAGTGGGGGTTGCCGAGTATGATCGTGAACAGGTGGTACGCCTTACTCTTGGTCAATCACCAACAATCAAGACAGCACTTCTTCCGTTAGTACAGCCATCAGTGCCCGGTGCTACATGGTGGAGCGACGCAAATGAAGAGGTCATGAAACGCCAGTGTTGGCGCTATCGCATAGAGCTCGCCGTGCTAAAAAGTAAATCATATACCGACTTGTTCGCACAGGTGTTTGAGCGCATTCCTGACTACGATGCCTTATTTTTAATGGAAGGCGACTTGCTGCTTGAAGGGCACTTTACGCTGAGTAGACGCTGCTATGAGAACAAGACCGTGTGCTACGCCGGATCATACCCAGCGGTTACGTCGACTGCTTTTTGTGGATACATAGGTGGTATGGGAGGTGCGGGCAGACAGGTGCGTGAGTATATTCAGCAAATCTTAAAAGAGGGTAATGAGTGTATTCGCGAGCTACCGTATGTCGAGATACCAAACCGTCGTGAGCCAATCATCAATGCTGACATTGCTCGTTTATTTGGTCCCCTCTTGCCACCTGCGGTTAGTGGCGTGGTAGATGGGTGTGGCCAATTTGTTTCAGCACCTGACGCCTGGCACGAAGAACAGGCTCGTATTGCCGCGGCCAAAGAGAAGTGACCTTTTAGTACCGCTGTGCTACGCTGCGCCTCGTTTTGTTCATTTTTTTTCTGGAGGACTTGTATGAAGCAGCTTTCGTTGCCACTGCAGCTACTTATTATTCTTGCCATTGCCGTCTTATGCGGTGCATGGTTTCCTACCTCGGTAGTGCAGATGGCCTATACGATGAGTTCGCTCTTAAAAGAGGTGCTAGAGTTCTTCTTGCCTTTGGTAGTCTTCTTTTTTATTAGCAATGGGGTGTTTGCCTTTGCGCATAACTCATTGATGATGATTTTGCTCCTGCTGAGTACTGTTTTTGTCTCTAATATTTTGACCAGTATTTATACCTTCTTGGTTGGTGGCAGCGCTGTTGGCTACCTGACCGGGAGCACTCTGTCGGTGTCTACCGTCGGCGGACGTGTCATTACGCCGCTCTATAGTCTTGGATTGCCTTCGCTAATTTCGTCAGAGGGCGCCATGCTGAGTGCACTTGTGGTGGGGGTATTCCTCTCTTTCGTTTCGCTTCCGCCAGTTCGCAGCTTTATCGCCAGCGGTAAGCGCATGATTGAGTGGGGGCTCTCTCAGCTCTTTATTCCGTTGCTGCCGCTGTATGTGTTTGGGTTCTTTCTGAAGATGTTGCAAGAGCTACCATTGGCGCAGTTGTGTGGCACTTACGGTATGGTCTTTATTCTTTCGGTTAGCATGCAGCTGGTGTACCTCGCAGCCGCTTATTTTGTGGTGACTGGTGGGCGATGGCAGCAAGCGTATGCATCATTTAGTACTGCTTTTCCGAGCTACATGACTGCACTTGGCACCATGTCCAGCATTGCGGCGTTGCCGGTTAGCGTTCTGTGTGCCGAGAAAAATAGTAAGAATAAGCCGCTGTCGCAGTTCGCCATGCCGATTATGGCTAACGTTCACCTGATGGGTGATGCGGTATGCGTGCCGCTGTTTGCCTTGGCAACGATGCATCTTTTCACTGGCGTGCTTCCGACATTTAGCCTCTATATGACCTTTGTACTCTTTTTCTGCCTCACCATGCTTGCCGTTTCCGGTATACCTGGTGGGGGTATTATTATGATGTTGCCGTTACTCAAGTCGCTCTTTGGGTTTACGCCAGAGATGCTGAGCGTCATGACGGCGTTGTATTTACTACAGGACGGCTTTGGAACCGCCGCAAACGTTATGGGCGATGGTGCGTTGGTGATTTTGCTTGATAAAATCAGTCGTGCACTCGGCCTTCACTCTACAAAAAAAGGAAAAACAACATGAGTGCAGAACAAACCGCACCAACACAAAAAAAGATAAGCGTTCTCGCCGCGACCGTTATTGGGGTAAATGCGATGATCGGTGCCGGCATCTTTGCGATGCCAACCGAGCTTTCTGCCACGGTAGGCCCCGCCAGTATTCTTTCGTACTTACTCAGCAGTCTGTTGATTCTTTCTATTGTTTTTCCTCTCAGCCGTTTGGCCCAACTTCATCCCGGTGAAGGCTGGGGGTATCGCTATCCCGCTCTCTGGGGCGGCCATAATCTGGGCATGCTGTCGTCGCTTGGCTATGTATCTGGGGTAATTGTGGCGATGGGTTTTTTAGCGCAGCAAGGTGGCGTGCAGCTGGGGCAGTGGCTGCCATATGCACCGGCACATATTGGTGCGGTGATGCTTCTGCTTATTGTGGCGTTAGTGCTTGCCGGTACCGAGATATCATCATGGGGGCAATATGTTATCGCTGTCTGCGTGCTAGTACCGATGGCGCTTGCCAGCTTGATGTGCTTAAAACATTTTGATCCGGCGCTTGCAACGCCGTTTGCACCATACGGCTGGAGCTCGGTGGCAACCGTCATGCCAACCATTATGTTTACCCTTTTTGGTTTTGAAAGCATCGCGTCACTGTACAGCGTGGTAGAAGATCCGCAGCGCAATGTGCCACGGGCGGCGGTGTTTTCCGTGTTGATTGTGGTGGGTATGTATACGTTGTTTGTTGCCAGTGCGTTGCTGTCTATTGCGCCAGCGTTTTTCGCCAAAGGTATGGATCAATCTATTGCGGACGTAATGGTCACCGTGTGGCCGCAGTACGGCTACATGCGGATTATTACCACCATCGGCGCTTTCTTTGGCATCTTTGGTACGTTGCACTCGATGGTTTGGTCAGTAGCGATGCTGTTCCGTGATACCATCACCCGTTCGCGCAGCAGCATGGTAGCAACCTTGGAGCGCAGTAACTGGTTGAGTGGGCGCAATTGTGTGCTGATTGTGGGTGGTTTGACGTTGTTGTTCGCACTTACACTGCAAGCACGCATCATTCTGAAGCTGACAGCGGTGTGCATTTTACCTGCCTACATTCTCTCATTGGTTGCGCTTTTGTTTGAACGCAAAGAATGGGCAGGGGGGCGTAATATGCTGACTTTGGTTGCAGTAGCAGCAAGCAGCGCACTTTTATATATTGCGGCGTACAACGTGGTGTCTTGACCCCGTTTAAGCCAACGTGGTATGAAACGGGTGCTTCGCGGTAACAGGTGAAGCACCTCGTCTTTCTAGCGGTAAGAACCGAGAAAGACTTTACTTCAGCATTTAACTCAAATCGAGGGCCGTACCGGTGAGTAATCGTTACCTGATTCGCACAATTCTTCTTCCTTATGTTGCTGCTTGTTTGTTTATTGGCAATGCTGTCGCAGGGCTTCCGCTGTATTCCTACCATGATCTGTCGCCGATGCATTCGGTCCAAGGGGTTGCGCATGCCGACATGCCACCAAAAGAAAGCGGTCTTGCCTTTATGGTGACGCCATTTTACTCACACGCAGCGCATGCCAAAGATCCCAATCATGACAAAGTCGTACTGGGTGATCGCTTGGGGCGCGTGAACATTCTGGGCTACCTTGTTGGTGATGCGGCATCGCCATATACCAAGAAGTTTGATGATCCGAGTTTTACCGATGATGAGCCAGGGCTTACTGCTCGTAAGGAAGTCAGTCAGCTGCACTACGTATATGGCAAGCTTAAGCAAGAGACTGATGATACCGCAAAAGCGTGGCTTGCTGATGGTATTGATACAAAAAATGATCTTGCAGGGCAGTATCGTAACCGTGTGCGTCATGAGCGCCTGGGATTGCGTGGCTCACTTGATTACTCATTTAGTTCAGGATTGGGGATTGCGGTGCATGCCGGCGTGACAGAGTACTCCGTTGCACCAGGGTATACGCCTAACCCAGAACTTGTATCGGGTGTGTGGAAGAATAAGTGGGCTGATGGTGGTACTTCGTATGAAAACATTGTGAATGATGACCTGATGCTTGCTGACGCACAAGCGCTTATTGGTGAACAGCTCAGTATTGATTACACCGGTTTGACCGATACTACGGCTGAAGACACCAGCATCGAAATGTACTGGCGCAAGCCGTATGTGATGAAAGATAAAGAGGGTGATCACGTCGTAACCACCATCCCATATGTTTCTGTTGGCGTCACGCTGCCAACCGCGCAAAAACGTAAGATTGGTCGCCTGATTGATATGCCGATGGGTAACGATGGCTTTTACGGCGTCACCGGTACCGCCGAGGTAAACTTTGATTTTCCTGGCATGGTACAAGTTGGTGGTGGCGTAAAGCTGACCTTGTTCAACGATGATGACATCGGCAAACAACATGTGCCATCACACAAGAATCAGCAAGGTTTCTATCCGTGGAAAGCTTCTGTAACCAAGCGTCCTGGCCCATTGGTTACCGCTTACCTGACCATGAAGGCAGAGCACTTTGTTGATTATCTTACTTGCTATATGAACTACATCTTTGTCTCTCATGACAAAGACTCCATCACCATCTCAAGTGCTGACAAAGCAAAAGGCTTCTTGGCAGACAAGTTGGGGCGTGATGGTCAGTACAGTGGGCAGATGGCGCATATTGGTTTTCAGTATGATGTGACACCAACGCTGCAGTTTGGTGCAGCAGTCCAGACGGTGTTTGCTGGCTATCGTGTGAATAACACGGTGACTATCGCCGGTAGCATGCGGTTCATATTTTGACATTCTATCCAACTTTGCCTACAATAACGCCTATCTTGTATTCCCAATCCATAATTTAAATTGTTTGAAAGGTGGTTTAAAGCCAATGGCAGTAAATATTGAAGTTCATTCGACCGGCAATGTAGAGCGAGCGCTTCGCCAGCTGAAGAAGAAAATTGAGCGTGAAGGCGTCGTTCGTGACATGAAGCGTCAAGTATACTTCGAGCCACCAACGCAGAAACGTCGTAAGCGTCTGATGCGTGCTATCAAAAACAGCATCATGAAGCGCATTGAAAACCAGATCTAATTGATCTGGTTTTCTCTTTTTTAGCCCACGATTATGGCTCGCACACGCGCACAAGAGGTCCGTCGATCTCAGAAAAAATCATTTTATATCGAACAGCTTTCAGAGTTTATCCTACGCATTGCGTATGATGAGCCAATCGTTGCACAGGTGTTCTTGACGCGTGTTGAGCTTTCCAGTGACGGGGGCATTTGCTACCTTTACTTTTCAGCCTACGGCGCTGACACGCAAGAAGGACGCGAGTCTGTCTTTAAAGAAGCGTGTGATCGCCTGATTCTGTACAAGCCATCTCTGCGCAAAGCACTTGCACAAGCGATGCATAGTCGTTATGTTCCCAACCTCCGTTTCCTCTTTGACGAGCAACGTGAGAAAGAGATGCGCGTCAATGAGCTTCTGCTGCAGGTTGGTGAAGAACTGGCAGAGCTTGATGCCGAAGACAAGGAAGAGCACACACCAGCTGTGGAGGATGCAGCTGAGGAGTAAGAATGACCGCAGCAGCACGCCCCGATTCATCTAACATTCAGAACATTGTTATTCAGACATTTGCTGCAGAGCAGGCAGTGCTTGCTACGTTAGCTGCAGCACCACCAGTAACACTTGCATCTTTTATTTCGTTACTGCGACAAACCACCGGCAAGGTGGTTTTTTCAGGTTTGGGCAAGTCATGGCACGTTGCACAGCTTTTAGCAGCAACCTTTTCAAGTGTGCGCATACCAGCCTATGCGCTCCATGGTACCGAGGCCCTGCACGGGGATGGTGGTGTGCTGCAGCAGAATGATACTCTCGTAGTGATTTCAAAGAGTGGTCGTGGTGCCGAGCTAGCAGCGCTTTTGCGGATGGCTGCTCACCAAGGATGTAGAACTGCTTTAATGACTTGTGATGCGGGAGCATTAACTTCATTTGCTGAGGTAACATTGACGTTGCCGTTATCACGCGAAGCGGGGGAGTTCGGCATTGTGCCGACCAGTAGTATTATTATGATGATTTCATGCGGGCATGCTGCTGCGCTGCAGATTGCACATGATCGTGGCTTTGTGCCGAACCATTTCGCACAAGTGCATCCCGCTGGTTCTCTGGGCGTCCAGCTTGGCGCCGATGCAAAGGAAAAAGAATGAGCATTGTTTTGGTATATGTAGTGTTTATTGGTATCTGCTGGGGGTCACTCCTGAACATGGTTGCCCATCGTTTGTTGTATGGTGACTTTAATCGCATGCGCTCTTTTTGCCCCAACTGCAAAAAAGATTTGGCCTGGTATGACCTGGTACCACTTCTTTCATTTGTAGTGCTGAGTGGCCGCTGTCGGTACTGCCGCACCACTATCTCTTATTTGTATCCTGCGCTAGAGGTTCTGAGTGGTCTATTGGCATTGCTCATTTGGTTGCACAGTGGTGAGATGCTGTATCCGACCCTCTATCACCGCATCGCGCACCTGTTCTGCTACGGCATGTTTGCCAGCGGCCTGTTGGTTGCGCTGCGTACCGACCTGGAGGCAATGGTTACGCCGCGCATGGTGCCGATTGTGTTGCTACCTCTTGGTATCCTCAATGCGATGCTGGGTATTTTGCCTATCTCTGTTATTGCCTCGCTAAGTGGATGCCTTTTTGGCTACGGTTTTTTGTGGGCGCTGAACAAGGTGTATATTTATCTGCGCGGGGTGCAGGGTATTGGCGAGGGGGATATGGATATTCTGTCAGTTATCGGGGCATTCATGGGGCCCATTGGGCTACTTGAAGCACTTACCTTTGCGTCACTGAGTGGTATTGTTGTTGGCTTGCTGTATCTGGTCTTGACCAAGCAGGGGCGACAAACACGTATTCCATTTGCACCGTTTCTGGCTTTGGGCGCTTTTGTAGCGCTGTATAGCGAGCTGGTAGTGGGGGCACTTTTATAAGGAAGCAAATCTCTTTGAATGTCTTCCCGAACTTGTTTCGGG
>JASFWT010000116.1:0-3357 GCA_050049075.1 Candidatus Babelota bacterium
TAACTGACAACAGGAGTTGCCTGGCACACAGATAAGAAAAAATCATTAAAGAGTTACTGGGGTTAAGCCCACCCGCTTATCCTACTCAAGCCTTCCCAGTGGTTTATATCGTAATCACATAACGGAACGGATACAGAAGGAGAAGCATGATGAAGTACAACATCATAACGTGGTTATTATTGGTGGGTTTGGTGCTGGTAAGCGGAGTGAACGCAGGCGGTTGCCTAGGCTTCAATAAAGTAAAAGCCCTGCACAGCCTGCAAGTAAGGAGCAAATAACCTAAAACCATCTTAGGGGACACCGTGAATATAAAAATCGCCGTTTTATGCGTTGAAAATAGCAGAGTTCAAAGACAAATCCTTAAGGGAATAACGTAAGTTGGCCGGCTCGCAAAACCACACAGTGTTCAGCTAGAATGCTTTATACCTTCAATGTACGATCAGCGCCTTATCAATGAACAAATTGATAGGGCGCCTTCTTTTCAACCAGACGTTATGGTGACTATCGGGGATACCTGCACTAAGCAAGCGCATAGCTATCTAAAAGATAAAAAATATTTCCCCGTCATTGCTGTTGCAATAACAGATCCTGTCAAGCTTGGCATCATGTCGAATGAGCAAAAGCCAGACGGTCGCTTTACTGCAGTAAGAGCGGAGGGGCCACCGCATAGCATCCCTACTCAAGTTCTCCTTTCCCTTCGAAAAGACATTCGACGCTTTGCCTTTGTATATCGCGAAGAAAAACTCAGAGGTCGTATCCGGTATGAAATAGAAAAAATGGAAGAGTATTTGCGCTCACGGAATAAACCCTATTACCACCTACCAATATCTAAAGGCAGGGACATTGAAAAATTATTGTCTCAAGAAATAGCAGAGTCTGATGGTGCTATTGTCCCCTATGCAAGCATGATTGCCGCAGACCTTCCTCCGCTAGAGAAAATCTGCAAAGAAAAAGGAGCAATACTTTTCGCAGAAGCAGAAAATGTTATTCCTCCTGGTGCTATCTGTGGCCTAAGCTCAGACATTGAGTTTATGGGGCGCCAAGCAGCGCTGTATATCATTAAACTCACTATAGATAAACTCCCTGTCAGCGAAGTTCCTGTTCACAAATTTGAAAATACCTCCCGCCTTACCATCAATAACAACACCGCGAAAGAGTTCGGCGTGCAGCTGTACGACAACAGCGGGCAGCTGGTCGACTTTAATAATAACCTGAATCACCTTATTAACGTGCGTCTGGTCTATCACGTAATGCAGAACATGCAGTCGACGTTTGATGTACGTCTGTTTGAGCACCTGCGCAAGGCGAGCAAGCGCAATATCGCTGACAACCTGGTGTGCGATCCGTTATTTGCGTCGGGCAATGTCGAATGCGATGAATTCAATGAATTTGTCTGCGAAGATGTCCTGCTGGATAACACACCGTTTGTAGCGGTGCTTGGTCGTAGAATGGCTCGCTTTCTGCAAAAAAAAATGCTTGAAATGAATCGCTTTAAACATATTTTGGTTATCGCCTTTGCCGATGAATACGATGAGAATGCTCAGCCAGAACCGGCAGACATCAAGGCCAACAACTGGCCAGCTGCGTACCGCCGTATGAATGTCACGCTTCCCTCGTTTGATATCACCACTATGATTCGCCTGATTGTTGGCTTGCAGCCACAGGTAAAAAAGATTGGCTTCATGCATAGTTTTGATATGACCAACATTCCGCCACACATCGAAGCGATACTTGGTGAGGCGTATCATTACTGCAAAGATAATGGCATTGGCTTTGTGCAAGCCGGTAGCCCTCACGAACCAACATTCCGCAAACACCTGAACAAAACTATTGAGAGCTGCCAGGCACTCTTTACGCTCCCCGAGTGCATTACCGTCCCCCATAGTAAGGTGCTGGCACAAGAGTGCTTTGCCAAAGCACGCTTTGTCATCGGTGGCGACGCTGACCGCTGGTATCATTTTGCCGGCGCCCTACGCATTAACCTTGAACATATCATTGATACCGCGTGGCCTTCGCTCCTAGAAGCGGCGCGTGACTTCACTACACCACCGGCGCTAAACATAATACTCGATTTTCATGATGCGTACGCATATGTGCTTAATGAAACCTGGCTGCAGCGTCACAGTATTCAAATTCCCGAACAACTAGAAGCATTTGTCCGTGTTGCCATTCTACGCAATCCTGCCGTTGATAACGATGACTGGAGCGGTGGCGACATGACCATGGATGAAATTCTGCGTAAGCCCAAGAAACGCAAAGTAAAAGCTATTGAAGAAGATGCCGATGGCCGACCTACCGACAGAGGCTTTATCGAAATCGACGAGCGGTTGTTTGTGTATTGGGGCATCATTCGCGAAGCATCGTAAAAAAAAGTATTCTTCCTTTAGTCGTACCCACTTGACGCCGTGTAAGCATGGGCTACAATAACCGGCATGAAAGCACTACCTCCCTGCCAAATTAGTATTGGCCCCTTCGACCAACTCTACGATCACATTGTGTCCTACCTGCAGTTGCAGCTGTGTCCGACACGTCAAGAAGACGACACAACACCTTGCCTCTGTGCAACCTGCCAGCAGGTTGTTGACCAACAACATCACGCCATAACCTGGCTTGCTCCCAGCAAAGAATACGTCCTTGCCGATCTTGATCAGTTATTTGCCACCGTACGCTTTTCATTAGCACCGGGTGAGCGACACTTTTTTGTGCTACAAAAGGCGCACCTGCTTTCACTGGCTTGCGCCAACAAGCTGCTAAAAATTCTTGAAGAGCCTCCTAACGGCTACCACTTTTTGCTGCTTACCAACAACAAAGACGCGCTGCTGCCAACCATTCAGTCTCGCTGCACCATCTTGTATGAGGCGGCCAGCGCTGCCGATGATCAATCCAAGTTACTTTCTTTTTATCTTGAGCCAAAAAACTATGGTGACCCCGTTGGTTTTGAACAGGCGCTTAAGGCAGCTGGTCCGACGCTGAGTGAAGCTCGTGAGATTATTTGGCAGGTGACACATCGCGTTAAAGGACACGAAAAAGCGCAACGCATTATGCCGCAACAAGGAGGACATCTGTATGCGTTGAAGTGGTTATATATGCAGATGGGAATAAGGTAGTGGGGTGAGGGTAACCGGCAGCGCCAACACTCGCTTTTTTCGCGTTTAAAAAAGGAGATAAACGCTGCAAAAGCGAGGTGACGCCTGCCTTCAAAAACCTTCTGTTTTAGCGACCTAAGCACCGAGCAAAACTTGCATAAGAATGGGTGAGTAAAGCGAGTTGTCTTCGGCGAGCGCAGCAGTACCCTTTGCGTCGCTGCGTTTAATGGAGCGCAGCACAGTGTATTTAAACGCGAGACCAAAGGCGTAC
>JASFWT010000008.1:0-10853 GCA_050049075.1 Candidatus Babelota bacterium
TTTTGTGTACTGTTCAGTGGAAGAAATATCGTAACCAGCTGAAAAAATATGGCAGGTGTCTAGGCAAACGCCGACACGTTTTTTAACACCCTCATCACACGCATCATAAATGTCTCGAATTTCTTGAAACGTACTTCCTACATTGGTCCCCTGGCCTGCCGCGGTCTCCAGCAGCACCATCACTTCACCCGGCGCTTCGGCCAAAATTTGTGACAGGTTTCGTGCTATTTTTTCGATGCCTGCCTCCATGCCGGCACCGGTGTGTGAACCAGGATGTAAAACCAAGTATTTAATGCCAAGTTGATGGCAACGATTGATCTCTTCACGCAACGACGCACGTGACTTTTTCTCTACTTCGGGATTGCTGGCACCAATGTTAATAAGATAAGCAGCATGCGTCACAATCTCACGCACATTGGACGCTTTCCAGTTTTCTTTAAATTTTGTGATCTCTTCTTCTGAAAGCGCTTTTGCAAAATATGACTTATTGCTTTTGGTGAAAATTTGCACCGCGGTTGCGCCAACTTTTTCGGCGCGAGCAAAGGCAGATGAGGGACCACCGGCAGTAGAAAGGTGGGCGCCAAGAAGATCGGAATGAGGCATGAAAGACTCCCTGAAATAATGTTGCTCGCCAAGGCGAGGTTTTTATGATTTCCCGGGGCTTCAGCCTTCGGCATGAACCCGGGATGTCGCTAAAGTGGCGACCAACAAGCAGTATGATAGCTAATACATCTAGCCCATGCAAAAAAGAACGCCCTACAACTCTGTCTTCCCGGATTTATTTCGGGATCCAGAGTAAAAAAAATTTCCCCGCTAAAACTAAGAGGCGATGGAAAATTTTTATTATTTTCCATCGCCTCTTCTTAACTTCTGTGTATGGTTCTGTACTGGGTCCTGAAACAAGTCCAAGATGACAAGAAACCTGAATCCCTGACCGAGCACAAAAGACAACAATTATGATCATACTTTAGCGACATCCCGGCCCGCTGCGTCCGCTAGGACGAGCAGCGATTAGGCGCCGGGAACTCTATAGGACTGTGCCCCCTTTTGGGTGCACTCCTTATTAGAAATCACTCATATCAATAGAACCAGCACTTTGATACTCGGTTACTCGTGTCTCAAAGAAGTTCTTCTCTTTATTCAGATCGGTTGCTTGGCCCAGCCACGGGAATGGATTTTCTTGGTGATACACTTCATCAAGACCAATACGAACTAAACGACGATCAGCAATGTGTTTTACATAGTTCACAAACTGGTCAGCGTTAATACCCAGCATACCTTGAGGGCAAGCATCTTTGGCGTACTGTGCCTCATACACGACCGCTTTTTTAATCAGGCCGGTAATCTCATTCTGGAACTCTTTTGTCCAAATCTGAGGATGCTCTTCTTTAAGCGTGTTAATCACGTCGCAGCCAAATGCGAGGTGAATACTTTCGTCACGCATGATGTATTCAAACTGCTCACCAGTACCAGTCATTTTATTTTGACGACGCAGCGCCAGCATCATCGCAAAGCCAGCATAGAAGAATATTCCTTCCATAATAACGTAGTAGCCAACCAGGTTACGTACAAACTGCTGCACATCAGCAATGGTACGAATCTCAAAATTTGGATCCAGAATCTCTTTGGTCAAGCCAACCACAAAATCATCCTTCTCTTTAATAGAAGGAATGGTGTGATACATGTTGTAAATCTCATCAGGATCAAGACCAAGGCTATCACATACGTAAATGAAGGTATCGGTATGCACCGCTTCTTCAAATGCCTGGCGCAGCATGTACTGACGGCACTCTGGGTTAGCAATATGCCGATACACCGCCAAAATGATATTGTTTGCCGTTAATGATTCCGCTGTTGAGAAAAACCCAAGGTTCCACATAATCAGACGGCGTTCGCTTTCACTCAAAAATGTTGGTGATTTCCACTGCTCCACGTCGGCTTGCATGGAAACTTCTTCTGGCGTCCAGTTGTTCGCAATACCATTTTTGTAATGTTCACGCGCCCACAGGTATGACATAGGCAAAATTTTATTTGGGTCGGTTCGTTTGTCGGTATTACCGAGAGGGATAAGAGGCATAGTAAGGATTCCTTGATTTTATAAGTTCCCGGGGCCTCAGCCTACGGCATGAACCCGGGATGTCGCTAAAGCTGGAACGTTATTTTATTTAATTACTTCTTGCCGGCTTCCCCGGGCGATAACCCGGGGTCCAGCTGTTCTGTCATCCTGAACTCGTTTCAGGATCTACTTTACTCTACTGACACGACTCACATTCTGGGTTTTCAATGCTACATGCCTTTACTTCGCCAAGCATTTGGTCTTGGGTCTTTTCAGCGCCAGGCGTTATTGCCTGTGTAACTGGTGCAGATGCTACTGGCACCTTCGCTTCGGCAACGTCGCCACCAGCAGGTTGAGGACTATACTCGCGTTTTTGGGTAAAGCCAAATTGCTTTGCATCAAGAGTGGCTTTTTCTATCTGTGTCGCACCCATAGAGCGAACGTAGTAGGTACCCTTCATACCCATACGCCACGCTCTAAAGTACACTTCATGCAGCTTCTTGCCTGAAACACCCTGCATAAAAATGTTGTGTGACTGACTTTGATCGATCCACTTAGAACGCACTGCGGTCAGATCAACGAGCCATTCTGGATCAAGCTCAAAAGCAGTTTTGAACTTGTGTTTAAGGTCTTCTGGAATCTCTTCGATCATCTGAATTGAACCGTCATAGTAACGCAGCTTTTGCTGCACAATGTCGGTCCACAAACCACGCTTATCAAGCTCTTTAACCAGGTACCGGTTAATGATGGTGAACTCACCTTGCTGATTGGCTTTCACGTAGAGGTTTTTATAGGTCGGCTCGATGCATGGCATGCAGCCGGAGATGTTGGCAATGGTCGCTGTTGGTGCAATCGCCATGGTGTTAGAGTTACGCATGCCATATTTTTGCACATGCTCACGCACCATTGACCAATCTTTACGCACGGTACGATTAACTTCGACCTTTTCACCACGCTCTTTTTCGAGCATATCAAGCGTATCGATAGGGAAAATGTTGCGATCCCATTTTGAACCTTTAAAGGAAGAGTAAGCACCACGTTCTTTTGCCAGTTTTGATGAGTTCAGAATGGCGTAATACGAAACGGTTTCCATCATCTCATCACAGAAATCAAGTGCGCGTGGATCATCAAACGCAATGTCTGCTTGGTACATCGCATCTTGCAATCCCATCATGCCTAGACCAACCGGACGGTGACGCAGATTTGCCGTACGCGCCTCTTTGGTTGGGTAGAAGTTAATGTCGATAACATTATCAAGCATATTCATGGCAATTTCGATGGTTTCTGCCAGCTTTTCTTCATCAACTTTGCCGTCGGTGATATGACGTGCCATGTTCACCGAACCAAGGTTACAGACAGCGGTCTCTTCTTTAGAGGTGTTCAAACCAATTTCAGTACACAGGTTGGTACTATGAATCACGCCATCATGATCTTGTGGTGAGCGCACGTTAAACGCATCTTTAAACGTTACCCATGCATGACCAGTCTCGAACAAACGGGTCAGCATCTTTTTCCACAGCTGTTTTGCTTTGACTACCTTGTGCTGAACAATCACGCCATCACGAGCAAGCTCCTCATAATACTTATAGCGCTCAGCAAATTTAGCGCCGTACAAATCGTGCAGATCAGGCGTGTCATTTGGCGTAAATAATGTCCAACCACCGTCCTCAGCAACACGCTGCATAAACAAATCTGGAATCCAGTTGGCAGTGTTAATATCGTGCGTACGACGACGCTCATCACCGGTATTACGACGCAGATCAAGGAAGTCTTCGATGTCATAATGCCAGGTTTCCATATAGACACAGGTGGCACCGCGACGCTTACCGCTACGATTAATCACGGTGGTTACGTCATTAACTAACTTCAAGAAAGGAATGACACCCTGACTTGGCACATCGATACTTTTAATGAGTGCCCCGGTTGCACGCAGCGGCGTCCAGTCATTCGCCACCCCACCAGAAAACTTGGAAAGCTGTGCGTTGTCAGCCAAACATTTGAAAATATGGCTTAGGTCGTCATCAATGGTGGTCAAATAGCATGAACTCAGCTGCGGACGAGTGGTGCCGGCATGCAGTAATGTTGGCGTACCAGGAACAAAACGAAACTGCGATACCAAGTCATAAAACTGGCATGCTTTTTCCGTTTTATGTTCTGGCTCACCAAGGGCAACACCCATTGCCACACGCATCCAGAAATACTGTGGCAACTCAATGCGCTGCTCTTTTACCTTCAGCAGGTATTTTTCATGAATTGTTTGCAACCCCATGTAGGTAAAGTCTTGATCACGCTCTGGCTTGATGTGCTGTGCGAGACGCTGAATATCAAACTCACGCAGCAGACGCTGATCAAGCTGACCCCCATCAAAACCTTTTTGGAGGTAATCGTTAAAGCCTTGCTTGTAATGAAGCTCGCGTGTTTCTTCGTTTGAGGAACTACCAAATACTTCCTTGTACAGCGAAGCGAGCAAAAGACGCATAGCCACTTTACTATATGCTGGCTCTTCTTGAATAAACGGCAGCGCCGAAAGAACTAAAGCGCGCTCAAGTTCCTGGGTAGTAATACCACTGTAAATATTCTTCTCTAGCTCGTGCAAAATACGACTGGTATCAACAAGCTTTTCGACACCCACACACGCATGTGAAAGTAAGCTCTCTATTTTACTGACAGAAAAGTCTTGGTTCTTGCTATCTCGTTTTACGACGGTAAAAGTGCTCAACAGCCCTTGCTGTTGCTGGTTTGTCTGTGTATGCATTATGGATGTCTCCTCCTGTAGCGCATTCCTCACGAAAAACCCCTTGCAGTGCGCATTTTCGCGTTTTTCTTTTTTCAACGGGGTCCTAGAGTAAACCGGGTTACGGGTTGGCGCAAGCAGATTTTTTTTTGGTTTCTGATCGAATTATCTTTGATCTGTTTTTACCTATTTGTGGGAGAAAAGGCGTGTTCATTTTTTCATGCACTTAGGAAATATCTGTACGATAGAATTGCTTCCGCTAAAAAAAAATCTAAAAAAGTTATCTTGATCATTATCGACTAAAAAAGAGTCCAAAATCGTTCACACCCCCACAAAAAATGAAGACCGAGAAAGAAGAAAAGCTGCCACAATAAAGAAAAGACAAAAATGATAACACTCTCTTGCGCCACTCTGCACTGCTTGCTTAGGCTGGGAATGCCGTATTTTATAGGGCCACACAAAACCCCATTTCTAAAGGACTTTTGCTATGAACAAACTCTCTTTACCTCACACGGCATATCTTCTTCTTCTTGGCGCACTTCTCTTCACACCAGTTGTTGCGCGCCACAATGGTGGTCGCTTTGACAAACTGGTTGAAAAAGAAACTGCAACGGAAGCGGCACCGACGACACCTGCTGAGGCAGAAACACGACAAAGTGAGCCAACACCGACATCACGCACAGAAGAAGCTGGAGAGATGGTGCCTGATCGCACCACCGACCGCAGCGAAGCTCCTGAAGCTGCGCAGACAGATCAGTCAGATGACATTGATGTCGCTTTACCATCGGCAAACGAGTTACCACATACGCCGATCGGCAGCATCTGCAGCAATTTTGCGCGACGCTGCTCTTTTGTTGCTGATCACCTGATGAGCCAATCACCTCAGCGCACTAACCAACAAATGCTAAAATTATTTAGCAATGTATTGTTTCTCACCGCTGATCTTGCCGACACCGACACCGCCGGTCTTGCTGATGGAAATACTATTGCAGTACGTGCTGATAGCTACGCAAGCGATCTGGTTGCCATCGTAGCTACCATAAAAGAAACAGTGTCGCTTGACCCTTCCCTTGCTAACATTGTCTACCACTACCCAACACTTGGCTCTTTGTTGCGCACGGTCACTCATCGAGGGATGCAAGATACTGATATGGCACGCACCGAGCTTGGCATGTCGGTCTATCGCCTACTACGTGCCCCCGACTCAGGAAAAATCTTTGTCAGCGAACTCTTCCGTGAACTGAATGACATCGGCCAGAAGAAGGCAGATTCGCTTGTTGCTCTTTTTCATGGCGACCTAGAGCATCTCCTTGACCTCGCGGCACAACCGGTTGATGAAACACACCTTACTCGCTCATCAGTACAACCAGATGCTGCTGAACGCAAAGAGTTCCGTCAAGCAGCTCTACTCTGCCGTTCTGCAGCAAATGCATGCGAAAGCGTTGCCAGTGTAGTTACGCAAGATCAATACTTGTCACACAGCAAGCCGCTGATGACACAATTCCATGCGCTTCTGAGTGCGATGGCGGTAACTTATGATCGCCTGGGTGCGCCACATCGCCTCGTCCCCCGTGCCGATCGAAACGTTCTGGCACATCATCTGGCAGAAATGATTGCTCTGGTCCCCACCACCCGCACACCACATGATCACCAGCCACAAATGAATACACTCTACTTAGATCGCTGCAACAGCCTTGATACGCTTGAAGAGAAAGAAGGATTTGTACAGAGACAGCTGGAAAGCAGATATGATCGAAACGAGCTTCTTGGTGAGTTTTTTGCCGTGTTTAAAGATACGGTTGATCGCAATATTACGCAGTTCTCTCACGCACTCACCGAATACACGAGCACCGTACTGTCTCAACGCTGCTGGTCACATCTAAGCGAGCATGGTGGTGAATAGAACGCCGCTTATTTTACGCTTTTTATACAACACAAGAATGGGGCGCGCACTGCGCCCCTGGCTAACAAGTGGACGTTTTAACCGGTTCATGGGCCAACTTATGCGCATGCGCCTCAGTCGATTGTTTATTTGGCCTTTTACTCGCTGGCATAGAATCAATCACCAAGAATCAGAAAAACCACTTCGCCGGTATACCTCATTTAATGATTTCTTCATTCGCAAGCTTGCAAAAAAAGCTCGTCCTATTGTGAATGATGCACGGACATTCACGAGCCCCGCCGACAGCTACCTTAGCATTTGTTTTTTAAATCAGGAGACCACACCGCTCTATATAAAAAGACATCATGTAGAGCTTCGAGACATTGTGGGTACGCGCATTGATACTTCGGCATACAAAGACGGCATTGCTCTTGTTTTTCGACTTGCGCCTTATCATTATCATCGCTTTCACCTTCCGTTTGGTGCCACCATCTCACAGCAGTACAAACTACGAGGTCTTTTTGAGACAGTGACTGCAGTAGCCTATAACTCACCAAGCGTTATGCCACTCAGAAACGAGCGCTCAATACTAGAATGCGCTGTTCCTCAACATTTTTCGTATCTCTATGTAGCCGTTGGCGCGCTGGGCGTCGGCAGCATCACCATGACGTACCATAAAAAAAAGAATTACTACCTTAAGGGAGAAGAGCTGGGCTATTTTTCGTTTGGTGGCTCAACGGTGGTGATAGTGCTGCCGGCAGATGTATGTCGTATTGACGATGCTGTTCTCGCGACATCTCGAAATGGTACAGAGTATGCGGTGCGTATGGGCGAAGCAATTGGCACATTAATTACGATAAAACCTTGATTAGAGCGTTGCGTACTAGAGAGACTTCCCGTCTAATATTTGTAACAAACTACAGGAGCAACCACATGAAAAACCTACTGACTCTTTTGCTATGCGTCACCATTGCTGCACCAGCGTATACCGAACCAACACCTGAAATTAACGACGACGAGATAGCACTTGAGACAGAAGTAGACGAAGAGATGCAGCAAATGGGTCCCTCTCGCTTGGGAAACTTTTTCGTCTCGGTATTTAACGCCTACACCTGGGTAACAACCAGTATCAGCGATGCATGGGAATCAGTTACCAATTTCTTTGGCGGCCTCTGGGAAAAAACCGGCGGCACGGTGCAAAAGAAAGTAAAAAAGGCACTCAAGAAGAAGAAAACACATCCTCTTCTTGAGCAACTTAAAAAATCGGCAGCCGAACGGGAAAAACAGTTCTTTGCCTCATACACTGAAGACAGTATTCCTGCAGACCTGCGCAAAGTAGCCGGCGTCATCGATCGCTTTGAAGATGACTTTAAGGTTATTAAGCGTGGCGTAGCCAAAGAAGAGGATCCAAAAGCGAAAAAAGTTCTAATTAAAGCGCTGCACAAAATCGATGATGACGTTGATGAGTATGTTGACCAAGTACAAGACATGCTGATGAAACACCAACGCGACTCGTTCTTTACCAAAGACTCCACTATCTTTCGCTTCGTAAACGACCTACAAAGTCGTGCGTTTGTTCGTGCAATGAGTGAGTAAGGCAAGTATCACTGTCGTCCTGAACCCTAGCAGCCTGCCATCTTGAACCCTAGCAGCCTGTCATCCTGAACTTGTTTCAGGATCCAGACATTCATCCTCATCCAGGTACCTACTCCCCGGGCCATTATACATCTACTCCCCGGACTTGATCCGGGGCCCATTCCCCCCGTTTGCTTTTTTCATAAATAGGCGTAGTCTGATTTTCACGAAGAACAAGTGGCACCACAAAACGGCGATTAAGAACTAACGCTACGCGACCACTTGGCCCATACGAGCCGCAAGGCTTTTGACATTATTGCAAAGGTCATTGACCTTTAACCCCCACCCCAGGGACATTTGTATATCATCTTTTAGGATTAGAAGGAGAAAAAGATGAAGATGAATACTAAGATACTGGCTGTGGGACTGGTAGTCTTATTAATTTGATCCGCAAAAGCGATGGAATTGTTATTCCTAAGCTAGGGATCCCCCCAGAAGACCTTGATAAGATCAACGCTGCCTGCAAGAACAAAAATGCCTTTCTTTTTGCCCAGGCAGAGGGCATCATGCCTAATTCAGCAATCTGTGGATACAGTGCAGATCTAGAATTCATGGGCCATAAAGTTGCGGAGTACCTTTTCGAAATCCTCTATAACAAAAAACCCATCTCCGAACTTCCCGTTAAAATCTATCCCAGCCCTTCACGCCTGGTTGTCAGTAAGACCGCGATGATTCGTCACGGTATCGTCATGGGACCGGAAGACTTTCATATCATTCTTGATGGCGAGCAACACCGCTTCACCCTTCGTCACCTCTACAGTTTTGTCGCCCCGCATATGTCGCTCCTAGAGATTCGCCTGCATAAAGAATTGCTGGAAGCCGGTCTGCGAACCAACGATGGTTCCGAGTATCGTCCCGTGCTACAGGAAGGTCGCTGCTATGATGAAGACTTTACCGCTGAGCAAGCGGTTTACATTTTAGAAGACGAGTTTCCGTTTATTGTCACCGTTGGTACGCGCATGGCATCTCGCCTGCAGCATGCCATGGTCAAGCGCGGCATCTTTAAGCCGATGGTGGTGATCGCCTACGCCGATGACACCGATGCTGAGCTGTTATCCGATACCTGTCCCGAATGGCCAAACTACGCACATACACGTACCGTTACCATTCCGATGGTTAAACCAGAGATCTTCCCCTCTATTACCAAGCTACTGCAGCCGCACACCAAAAGTGTTGGCTGCGTCTACAGCTTCTGTGCCGACAATCTGCCGCCGCACATCTCAAATCGGCTTGGAGTGGTCCAGGAGCATTGCGAAAAAAATGGCTTAACCTTCTTTCATGATGGCGACTCACGCAGCAACCAGACATTCGACTTGGTCTGCAAAGATATCATAAAAAAAACCGACTCACTCTTTACCCTACCTGATGGTATTCGCAACTCTGATCTGATGTTTGCGGCACGCAACTGCCATGCCAGCAACACCTTTATTCTGGGTGGTGATGATGACAACTTTCATATGGTCAGCGGCATTCTGGCGATGGATTACTCTGAAATCGTCAAGCAGATTCTGGCGCACATTGTTGACCTTAGTTGGGAGCGCACGCCGCAGCAGCAGGCTACGGCGCTTGATCTACATGATGTCTATTACTTCTATTTGAACGAGCCATGGTTACGTACGCATGGTGTTGAACTCCCAAAAAACATCACGCAGTTGTTTGGTATCACGGTGCTCCGCGATCCGTACAACGACGACAACTTTGATCCCCCAGGCAAAGATCAAGACGAAATAAACAAGCGACTAGAGCGTCCATTGTTTGTTGACGAAGAGGAATACAAAAAGCGGTTTAATAAGAAAGAGATTCTGTAAGCTGGGCCCCTGAATCAAGTTCAGGGCAGGCTCTGATATGCGTCAGGGTGACATCTCTTGCGGAGTCAGGGTGACAGCTCTTACAAGGTCAGGGTGACCGACACCGCTGTAATCCCGGCTTATCCGTGATCCAGTAGACACTCAAGAGAGTGACGGTCTCCCCTTCATCTTTTCTGGGGTTTCGCTATACTTTTGACCATGAAATCAACAAGAACAGCGTTCCTCACTTCTTTTATGCTTTTCACCGGTACCATCACAGCTATCCAGCCAGGTGGTACTTCTTCTTCTCCTCAGCAGTTCGATATGGATCCACTTACCATGATGAGTCTGATGGGTGGCATGGGCGGCGGTATGCCTGGTATGGATGGTGGTCTGCCTGGCATGAATGCCCTTAATGATATGAAAAAAGCATTTAGTGCGCTTACCTCAAAAGTACCATCACGCGAAGAACTGTTTCGCAAAAGCAATGAGATTCGTCTGAATCTGCGCCGCTACAATCGTGATCGTAACCTTCCTTTTATTCGCCGCGTGGAACGTATCTATTTAAAAGTAAGTCCTTTTCCCAGCTTTTCCTCTCTTGATGATATCAAAACACCAAAAAAGCCACTTTCACCGCATGAGTTGATGAGCTATGAACGCCATCTGCGCTGCTTGGAAAGCTTGGCTGCGGTTAACGAAGAAGGAAAAGAGGAGCAATACGAAGAAGTGCTGAAAAAGCTTATTACGCGATATGATTTG
>JASFWT010000118.1:0-3307 GCA_050049075.1 Candidatus Babelota bacterium
TGAACTTCTTTTTATGTTTTTTCACAAAGCAGCCAACGCGTCCTGCCTGACGCTTCATCCACGACCAATGACTTTCTTTTTTGGTGTGATCTGTACCGAGTGCTTGCTTTTTAGAATGTTTGCGCACATGCTGCTGGCGCTTTGCGGTGGATGCTGCACCAGTAGCGCTCACACTACTCAACCCTACCGCGATAGTCAGAATATATCACATCAAGTTTCTCATTTTCATCCGTATATCCCCCTATATAAAAGTTACAGTTGAAGTATACCATACGTTAAAACCAATCATATATAAACCACACATCAAATATGAAAAACTCCGTTAAAACCAATCTTTTTTGGCAAACTATTTACAATAAGAAATGCTTTTCTTTAGGATGGGTATACCACTGCGGCCTTCACGTTGCAGCGGTATTAAAAATGGAGCACCTATGAAAAGAAAAAAAAATAGCGTGCCTGGCAACACGCATTACAGCGGCAGCCAGGTATGTAGTGATATTTTGGGACAACACGTTGTCTACCATAAAAAGAGCATTGCCCAGGTCAATGAGGCACCACTTACGCCGGACACCGACCTACATTCTTCGCACCGCGTCCATGATGCATTGCACTCAGCTCAGCAAAAATTAGATACGGCCCTCTTTGAGGCGCTGGAACAACAGACTATCCCCCAAATAGCTCGTCTCTTACAACAAGGCGCGGATATAGACGCCGTAAGAGACGGGCTAACCCCTTTGCTGTGGGCAATTAATCAAGAAGACCTTGAAATGGTAGCTTTTCTGGTAACCAACGGCGCCAACTTGAATAAGCGTGGATCGTACGGTAATACCCCACTACACGAAGCATCGCTCAACACCAGTGAAGCAAAGCTTAAGATTGTTGAAATGTTAGTTGTTGCCGGCGTAAATGTTAATGCGCAGAATGAGCTTGGGCAAACCCCCCTGCACTTTCACAAAAGCAACGATCCCGCCATGTACCACCGTCTTGCCGAGCTGCTGCTTCGTGGCGGTGCTCAGCTGCACCATGCCGATATCAAAGGCAATGAACCTTTTGATACGCTGGAAGGCAGCGTTAAAGATGAACTGATTGCGCTGGCATTACGCTGCCGTTTCGATCGATAAAGAGATGAGACGCCCTAGAAGGGTCGTCCTGAACCAACCAGCCTGTCATCCTGAACTTGTTTCAGGACCCAGAGCAGATCATACTACAGTAAAAAGAAAAGAGAGACGATGGCTCTTTACCTCAAAGAGCCATCGTCTCTCTTTTCTTTTTTTTTTGTAGATAATTAACCCTCTTAATAGCTTGCCGTAGATGCTCAAGAGCATGACACCTCCACCCTAATCCACTCCCCCCACATATTGACACCAATGCCCCACCTGATAGACTGCCAGGCACGTCTATTTCAGTGAAAAATAAAAGCTTTTTGCTTTCTGGGGGCACACTTCAATGACCGGTATGCGACTTTCTCTTCTTTTATGTATCATCATCGCACCTCTGCAGCTACAAAGTGCCACTGTTGTCTATCCCGCGGCACAAACCTGTGCGAAACAACACAAACACACAAAACGCCACAATCATACACGCACTACCCTAAAACCAGCATGGGCCATGATTCCAGAAAACATTATTATTCGTGGCGACAATGACCCGTCACCACTTATGCAATCACGACTACCACAAGAAGACTATGAAATCGGTTTCGCAGCAGAGGAAGAAGAAGAAGAAGAAGAAGAAGTATCTGACTCTGCGCTCTTTACCTCGAGGCACGCACCGGTTGCACCACCAATACCACCGTCAGAAAATGGTGATGAGCAGATGGTCGAGCTTTCTTTTGATAACACAGATGAGCTTCTTTCCTCTCTTGGTGAGGTCTTTCAGATCGATGAAGAAACTATGAATGAGATTCAAAACTTTGATTTCTCCGCACTTGCCGACATGGACTTTGGTGAAGAAGAGGTATTTGATGAAGGCAATATGCCTTCTGAGTCGCTCTCTCTTGATTCTTTTAAGCAATTCGATGACTTTTCTTCTCTGTTTGCGCAAGAATAGTAGCCAGCATTTCTGGTCACCGGGACAATAAGGAGGACGTATGACATCTCATTTGACCGTTTCACTCGAGCTCATCGCGTTTATGAGATGGCTACTGAAAAACCGCAAATCACTCCTTAATGCCCTCGTTACGCAGTCCCTTAATGACTCTCTGTATGAAGAAATGGAAGAACTAGCGGAGCAGTCTCCCGACCTTAGCTCTGACGAGCTGCACTCCATTGTGAATGGCTTCCTTGGCTACATCGAAGAAGAATTAGCAAAAAACATGCTGGGTGATGATGAAAAGCCGGCGCGTCTGCAGCCTGGTCGCTTACTGCAATCTCTCTCCTCGCTGGCACAAACACAACTCCAGTCATTCAACGAAGACGAACTGCACACCAGCATGCAACAAACCGCTGCGGTGCTACAGCAGAAGAGTGGTGAACACAGTGAGCAAGTAAAAAAGCATTTATTACTACGCAACCTGTTGAACAACTGGTCGCCAGAGAAAAACAAGGATGATGTTAATTAAGAAGTGATGCTACGCATCACACTTAGAGCTGTCACCCTGACAAATGTCAGGGCCCAGTGCCTATTTATTTTCAATAACAGATCACGAGACGATGGCACATCAACTACAAAATGCCATCGTCTCTTTTATTGGCAAGTTCAGGAAGACATCTTTAATAGGGTTTCATCAGTTCCCTCAAACAACAAGAGAGACACTCATCGAGCGTGCTTCCTTATCTTCTCCGCAAGCAAAGCTACATCTAACCCCATCGTCGCAGAAAACGATCCATTAATAGATTTGAAGAACTGCATGCCGGTCCCTTCAACAACGGCAGCGCCACAGGCAGACATTGCCACCGGCGTGTTATCCAGGTATGACTCAATCATATCTTTTGGCACCGCGTAGGTAATGCGTGCGCCGCTTACCACCTCTTCATCCGCAACCACACGCCACTGGTTCTCTACTTTTTTTACAACGCGTACACACATGCCGCTCCACACATCAATTTCTTGGTCACCCATCTCCAGCAGCATCTCTTCAGCATGGATACGGTTGCGCGGCTTCCCCAGCAGCCTTTGATCGCGCGAGGTACAGATTAACGTGTCACCAGAAACGAAGAACAGTGATTCATCAGTGCCATGCCCCTTCGCCGCCTGTTCCCAATCAATCGTTGCCATCTTGGCACGTGCAATAGCTTTGACGTACTCTCTTGGGTCATCATGCATTGGTACGGCGTTCTCATCTGCGGTCTGCTTGATAGTAGCAAAC
>JASFWT010000119.1:0-3302 GCA_050049075.1 Candidatus Babelota bacterium
GGTGGGCTAAAATAGCCATCTCGACTTGGACTCGTCCTTCTGCACTATGGGCGGCTTGCTGAAAGATATTGAGAATAAGTTCGGCGCGGCCGTAAACCTTGCAGTTAAGTACATCTTCAAGGTTACGTTCCTGCATCGCAGAGAGCAGGCTGGAAACTACTACGTGTTCGATGTCGTTTTTATCACAGAACTCCTGGATTTCCTGCAGCTTACCTTTGGTAAAGAAGAAGGCGTTATCAATGCTCCGTAGCTTTAGGTACAAGGTCTGTGTGGGATCAATGCCGGCTGTTTCAACCAGGCGAGAGAATTCTTCAAAGTAATGGGATGCTTCGTGCTGCAGTCCCGGTGTGTACACACCAATAACAAGTGTGCGTGGCAGTTGCTCTGCCGTCTCTGTTGGTTCTTTGCGATGTTTCGCCATGAAAGCTCACGTGAAAGGGTTATAAGAAAGGCAGCAGTATAACAGATTGTGGGGGTGTGTCACGCAGGGTATATTTGGGCAAGATGACAATGTTTTTATGTAGGGCCCTACATAAAAACATTGTCATCTTGCCCATTTGAGCATTGAAATATACACTATTGATTATTAATAGTCCTTACCAAGCAAGAGAGTATACAGATGTATAAGAAGCGACATGTGCAAGAACGCTTAAAGTTATTGGCAAAGAATTTTAAGGTTGTCCTAGTGCTGGGTCCTCGACAAGTCGGAAAGACAACTTTATTAAGGGCCACCTTTCCAAATCTTCCCTATGTTTCATTTGAGATTCCTGATCAGATAAGTCAAGCTCGGCAAGATCCAGGTGTTTTTATTGATACATATAGGGGGCCGGTTATTTTTGATGAAGTACAATTTGTTCCTCAGCTGCTTAATAGAATAAAGGCAATAGTTGATCAGAGCGAAGAAAAAGGACAGTACTTTTTGACTGGCTCACAGAACCTCAGCACGCTTAGGGGTGTTTCTGAAAGTATGGCGGGACGCGTAGGAATATTAGATCTTACTGGTATGTCTGTATATGAGCATAATGAGCTTTTTTCTTTTAATGATAAGGGACAAGAGTCACCGGTGAATTGGCTTCAGCGCTATCTTGCCAATCCATCTAAGGATGACTTGGTTCCTGCTTTTGGTGGCGTTGCTTCTCAGAAGCCTCTTGTTGAAACTATTTGGCGTGGTGGTCTTCCCGCTTTGAATAACTTAGATACGTCACTTTTTACTGACTACTTTAATGCGTATCTCAGAACGTATATTGAGCGCGATATTCGTACTTTTGGATTTATCAGTGACCTGGTGCCATTTGAGATGTTTGTTCGACTAGTTGGTGCACTAAGTGGGCATGAAATTAACTACAGCCACCTGGGACGTGAAATTGGCATTGAACAACGGACCGCAAAGGCATGGATTGGACTTTTGCTACAAGGATATTTGTGGTATGACGTTCGGCCATATACGAGGAATGCGGTAAAGGCGGTTGCCAAGAGAGGGAAGGGGTACTTTTTCGATACGGGTATGGCCGCGTACTTACAGCAGATTCGCTCCCCCCAGGCAGTTCTTTCTCATCCAAACTTTGGATCTCTCTTTGAGACATATTGTTTTAATATGCTTCGGCAACTTTCTGGTTCATCTGGCATGAAACCAGGTATTTACTATTGGCGCACCGTTCAGAAAACGGAAGTTGATTTTATTCTTGAAATGGATGGCAAACTTTATCCGATCGAGGTAAAAGCAAAGAGTCGGCCGAATGGCTATGATGCACGTGGTATTAAGGCGTTTCAGCATGCATATCCCGAGCAAGCACAGCTCGGCATTATTCTTCATGCCGGTACTGAGTGTTACCTCGTTGCCGATCGCGTTCTATGTCTGCCATATAATGCGGTAATGCGAGATTAGACTTCCTGTGCTACTGAGTGAGCTCCCTGTGCTACTCCCCGGCCTTGAGCCGGGGTCCATTGACAGATTGTACCAGTGTTCTAGACTGGACCCATCATAAAACCAGTATGAAAATCATATAAAACGGTGCACCGCTGCTGCACGCACAGCACAACGCATCGTTTTTCTTTTACTGTCACCCTCGTAAGGGTCCAATAAGGAGCGCCATGAAGCGTCTTGTTCTCGGTCTTGTTGCCATTTTTAGTTGTATGAGCCCTGTTGTTGTTCATGGAGCGAGTACCAATTCGCCAACAGGTTCGCCAAGGGATTTTGGTCTTGTGAGCGATAGCAATGATGGCGCTGCGGGTGATGCACCGATTACGCCGCCGAACCTACTCTCACCTAAAAAACAGATCACCTATAATCTCGCCGGTTTGGCTGCGGCGGTTACCGTATATAAAGTGGTAACAAAACGTCTTGCTCAAGATCAGAAAGCACAAGAAATAGAGATCGCAAAACAGAATATTGCTGATGGCTTTCGTGACATGATTGAGCAAACAGAAGAGGCGTATGTGCGCGAAGCAAAGCGCCAAGCTGCACAGCGTTACTATAATGTTCGTCCTCCCAGCAAAGAAGAAATTGAGCGTCAGGTAGAAGAAGATCGCCTTATCGCCGATGCTTACAGAAGAGGCCTTCATGAACCTTATCAAGATGAGAGTGGCGACGAGCAGGGTGATACTGATGAGCAAGGGGTACCGGTAAGTGTTGATGATGATAGCATGGGTAATGTTCCTCTCGGTGAGACGACGGTGCGTGATGAGCAGTTAGCAGAATATGTTGAAGAAGACTCTTCACCTGATGACGCAGCAGTGCAAGGTGACGAACAGGTGGAGCAAGAAGAATTTATACCACTGCCTACGTGGAAGCGTCGTGTCCTTAAAGTAATTCGCTACACTTCTATTGCAGCCATTGTCTATTTTGTTGCGCAGCTTGCGGTGAGTGGGTTCCGTTGGAAAGATCACTATTATGGTAATGTGATTAAAACAATAGGGGGGGCAGGTGGGCACAATTCTCTTGAGTGTGCTGTTGATGCGCCAAGCACTGCTCATCATTGGTTTAATCTCGCGAAAAACATTTTTCAAAAGATTGATGCTTTCTATCGCACGCCAAAAGCAGAAGAACTTAAAAAAATGGATGCAGAAGGGAAAGGTGATCACAGTATTCAAAGTATTGTTGCTTCTGCTGCAGAGAAAGATCTTGATCCTCAGCCAAGGATTGCCCAAGAAGAAGCGTTCTTCTGGCGGGATAATCTTAAGATGTTTTCTGAGTTACCTAAACAGTTCACTCATGACAACCCGTATGTCAGTCTTGCTGCGGCTCCTGGTGTCGGCTCAGCAGCAAACATGTATCAAAATGTGCGAGATGGCGCTTTCTTGAA
>JASFWT010000009.1:0-10446 GCA_050049075.1 Candidatus Babelota bacterium
AGCGTGGCAGCGCGCTGCGTACACCTGCTGTTTTTCTTGATACTCGGCAACCAGGGCCCGCAGCTGCGCCACAATAGCTTCTGGCGTGCAGGCACCCTGCAACAACTCCGCATACATTTGCTTGCCACTGAGTAGGTTTGGCAGTGTCATTGACGGCACCTTGACGACCAAGCGAGCCAGCCAGTAAGTCAGCCACGAAGTCTTATATACCACCACTGCCGGGACACCCAGCAGCGCCAGCTCCAGCGTGTTGGTTCCTGGCTTTGTGAGCGCACAAAGACAATGCGCCATCACCCGATATTTTTCGCGCTCATCAATCACAAAGCGCACCTGACATCCCCAGCTGCCCAGCATGTATGGCTTCAGCGAATCACGTACATCTTCAATAGTCAGTGATGGTGCCAGTAAAAACACAATAGTCATTGCCGGATCATCATGTGAAAGTACTCGTAGTGCAGGCGCATAGTACCGCATCAATTGCTTCAACTCTTGCGGGCGCGACCCCGGCAAAACCGCAATCATCTTTTCTTTCTTTTGAGGCACGGCGGTCATGACTTTCTGCAGCCGCTGGACCACCGGACTCCCCCACCATTCGGCGTTTACGCCACGCTTCTTGTACCACTCAACTTCAAAAGGGTACAGCACGATAACGGTATCTGCCAACGCTACTTTCTTAACGCGCCACGCACCCCATACCCATAGCTGAGGGGGCGAAAGAAACGTAACGTTAAGGTTGGGCATTTTTTTCTTTAAATCACGAAGTACACGTAAATTGAAGCCGGGAAAATCGATCAACACCACTTCGTCATACTGACCGTCCAAAATAGTCTGCACCACCTCGCGCTGCAGACGCAACAAGCGTCGTAGGTGACGAATAATCTCAAGAATACCTACTACCTGAAGGTCGGCATAAGATCGCTCCAGCTTGACGCCAGCCTTGGTCATCAGTGGACCACCAATGCCATCAAACTGGATCCCCGCTGCGCGAGGATGACTAGCAATGGTATGGGGCTCGCGACGGCGCCGCTGCATGACATACCAGGCGCCCAGCGCGTCACCTGATGCCTCGCCAGCCAATACAAAAATCTTACGTGGTGCTTTATGTGCTGCAATCGTCATGCTCTAACCGTACAATAGAAAGGAGTTCATTATTTACCTCGTTTACTTGCGCCAGCAGCTCGTGCAAGCGATCTACTTTTTCTTTACTGGCATTTACCGCACGCGACAATCGCGCCGTACTGATGCTATCAAAGGGAGCAGCATCGGTGACCAGGTTGCCACCTTGGCGCGCGACTGCCTGCTGCAACGTGGCGTGACGCATCATAAATAATCCAACCTGGTGCTGCAGGTCTGCCTGCGTTCGCGCAATCTGCTGCAGCTGCATCCCAAATGATTCTTTGACGTCATTACGCGATGCTGTCTTTGCACTGCGCTTTGTTGCCGCGATAAAGCGAGAGGTCGCGCAGATTGGTAAGCACAGCAGGCAAGCAATCATACTTAAACCGATCTTTCTCTTTTGAAACATAACTCTCCTTATTGAGTGTGTGCTCTTGGCTTTAATCAGGGGCTACCACCCCCATCGGCACCCGCGCCTCCTGGCGTTTTCTTGCGCAACGCAGCCTGTATAATGGCGACAAGTACGACAATTGTCGCGGTGGCTCCCCCGACAGCATAGGACAGACCTTTCATCCGCTCATGATACTTTGCGGTTCGCCACCACCACACCAAACGCTCTGGAAAATCCCCATGTTCATTTGCATACGCGACAGGTAGGACAATACGAGAAAGATCGTCATATACTTTTGCAAAGTCATCAAAAACAGCGACATCAAGGCCACTTCGTAGCGCCTTATTGCGTTGCTGAATAAGCGCTATCGACTGTGCGCGCAACTGCTGCCACCACCACTTTGCCTCATGGTATGTCATGTCGGGTACCGCATCGGCCAACGGCGTATAGCGCCGCGCAATATCATCAAGAAATGGTTTATAGCGATCAGGCTCCTCATCGGCACGAATTGCCAAAAGCTTTAATCGAGCACGCAAGTCGTTGATAAGCAAAGGAATACGCACCTTGTCGGTCTCAATAGCGATACGCAATGTACCATCCGTCAGGTAGCTATGCAGACGATATAAAAAGTAATCAATAGTATCTGCTGGTGCCGCTGGCTCCACCTCGTGAAGCGCTATCAACTGTTCTGGCGTAAGATCATAGATGATATCACCTTCATTGTTCACTACACATTCCGCAGCCGCTATACCGGCACAGAACAAAGAAGGAAGAAGAAAAAGATATTTTTTGCTGATCATGAACATTCCTTGATTAACAATACGACGGCGGGTGGCCGACAGCGTATGACGAAGGAAAACCAAAACGCAAGTGAGCACAAAAAGAGAAGGCGAGCAACCTACGCCTTCGCGCATGCTGCTCGCCTTTATAACAATTCTTACAGAGAAGCTATTTTGCTTTAAACCCGTGAAGCTTAAACTGGTTGACCGTGTTCAGCAAACCAAGTACGCCAAGGTAGGTAATAACGACACTCATTACATTGGTGCTGCCTTTTTCACCGAGCACCCCGAGCGTGAGATTGTGCGCGTTGCGTTTAAAAAATGCCTGCCAGATTTCACCAATACCATATGACTGACGTAGCTTTTGCATTTTCGTAAGGCCTTTTGCCTCATTTTCAGCAACTAGCTCTGGATGGGCGAGGTAGTACGGATCTTTAACCGCTTCCCATTGATGCACAAACCAGACGAGAATGGCCAGAACAGAGGCACCACGCAAGCCTTTCCAGCTTTGTCCACGACGCACTACTTTGTGCATTTTAATCTTGAGGCCATCACCATCTACAATCTTGCCACCTTCATCACCAAGCTGTTTCCATATGCTTTTCCAGCTATAGTCAGTTGGGTCAGCTTTGAGCGTTTGCAAAGACGAGCCAAGGAGCACCCCTGCCAGTAACAACATGTACACCATACTTCTTTTCATCACCGATTCTCCTACTGTTGTGGTGAGTTATATGAATGCGCCAACAAGCACTCGCTCGCAAGCGGGCGCCATCATACGCCGCACTTTTTAAACAAGCAAGGAAATGGCGCGACGCAGGTAGTAAATAAAAGAAAAGAGTGAAAGCGCCGTGACACCGAGCAGCACTGCGGTGAATGTTTTTACTGGCATCCAGCCAAAGAAATAACAGGCAAATGTCCAGCCAATAACCAAACAGTACCCAACAGTGGTCAACTTGCCACTGCGTGTTGGCTGCACAGGAATCCGCGGCATACGTAGTAGTACATAGAGCGCACCGCATAGCAGCACAAACTCACGGACAACGACGACACCGACAAACCACCACGGAATGGGCAATGAGGGGAACTGTACAAACCATAAGGTAAAGAAGCAGGAGGTGAAGAAAACCTTGTCTGCAAGCGGATCAAGGTACGTCCCCAGCACGGTTGGCTCATTAAAGCGGCGCGCCAAGTAGCCATCAAGTGTGTCAGAGAGTGCTGCTGCCGCAAAAAGCAAGGCACTGTAGAACCATAGTTTGGTACTGAGGGTGTAGACCATTAATGGTGCCATCAGCAAGCGGCTAAAGGTCAGCACATTAGAAATGGTATAGATGCGTGCCAGAAGGCGTGGTTTTTTGGCAGAGGTCATAAAGCGCAGCGTGCGTGAATGAAAGAAATAAAACGAAGGAAAGGAGTATATCGTATTTTTGTGTCTTATGCATTGGTATCTTGGCAAACGCCCGCGAAGGCGAGTACACTGCCAATCAAACCACCGTCATTCTGGCTTGCCCAGAATCCAGACTAAGAAATAACTCATTATCTGAACCCCCGACAAGCGAGGGTGACATCAAACTAAAGGAACTACCATGCGCACCGCCGCCCTTCTTTCCATACTCTCCCTTTCTCCCCTTGCTGCAAGCGGCTACACCGGCAGCGCTTTTGAGCCAGTCTCTTTTGACAACGCACCACTGAATGTACGCAATGGCAGCACACGGGTTGAAGCAGTAGGTACCCAAACTGAAGGTCGCTGGGCCTTTGACATCAGTGAAAAGAAAACACCATGGCTTGAACAATACGGAACAGCGGAGATTAAACACCTCTTCAAAGGGCTCACCACCCCAGCCGGTACTCATCCGATTAGCGAAAAGTATAATACCGGAGGCGCAAACGATATCACTGCAATTGATGATGACACCAAACTTCGCTTTAACGACACTAATGATAACTATCGCTTTCGCACCGCGCAGCTGGGCATCACCCAGCACTTATTCACCGGGCTGTTTGCGCGCGCTATGGTGCGCCTCAGTGAGCAACGAATCACCCAGGCTATCTCGGCAGATGGAACCGACAAAGCCCATGCTAATGTTGTTGCGCTGCTTGCCGACTTTGATGCCGTCCTAAAAGAATTTGGCGGCAATGCGCTCAGCAGCTACACCCGCAAAGCCTCTATTGATCACGCCGCTTTCTTTCTTGGCTGGCAAGGCAAAACCACCACACCGCACCATCACATCAGCGAGCTGTCCGGCTCGATTGCAGCGGGCTATCAATTCACGCCGCCCTCTTTTTATAACAAACTTGCTCCTGCCCTACTGCCGCACAACGTCAGCGATGGTTTCATTCTTCATGTGAACGGCTTCATGCGCCTGATGAAGCGTATTAGTATTGATGCCAGTCTAGCCGCTACTATCTTTAACCAGCGCTACGGCCATCACCATATTGCGCGTGATGATGACGCGACAGCAACCAACACTGGCCCCCTGCTGCTGGGTACCGGTTTTGTAAAAAAAGATCCTGGCAACCTCTGGAAGGCCTCTTTTAATCTCAATCTTGATGGCTTCAAAGGATTGTACCTGCAAGCCGGCTACCAATTCAGCTACCAGGAAAAAACAGAACTGACGCTGCGTGACACAACAGTACTCACCAGCCTTGCAGCGACGCCACGCGTACAGCATGCGCGCCTTAATAGTGACCCTAAGCTGGGCAGCTGGAAACACCACGCTCTTACCTGCGCCGCAGGCTTTCGTCCCTTCAAAGATTCATGGCGCTTATTACCAGCTTTTTCGGTGCATTACGCGCTGCCACTATGGGGACACCGCTCTGTCCACCCGGCACAAGTGTATGGCGGTTCGATAAACCTCAGCTTGCAATGGACGTTCTAAGGGGTCTCTGGTAGACTTGCGGACCTTATTACCAACTGCCTTCCCGGGCATAGACTCGGGGTCCTGAAAACCCAGACCCCCGCTCAAGGCGGGGAAGACATAGCGCCGAATACAACTCATGAAAACCTTTTCTTCGACCGTCTTAACCAATGATCTTATCTCCTGCATCGCCGACACGTTTGGTGTTGAACGTGATGCTATAGCAGCCAGTGGCATTCAACTTTCTTTAAACCATGAGGCTGGCCGTGGCGATTTCGCTACCAACGCCGCCATGGTACTTGCCCGCACCCTTAAGCAAGCGCCACGTGCGATCGCTGAAAAGATCGTTGAAGGTATGAGAAAACATGAGTTCATCTCCTCTCTAGAAGTCGCCGGTCCCGGTTTTATCAACATTACTTTGCACCCTGCCGCTTGGGCGACGTTGGCAAAAGCAATTGCTGCTGATGCCACCGCCTTCTTCACGAAGGAACATGACACGCCAGCACACTCCTATCTGCTGGAATTTGTCAGCGCAAATCCAACCGGCCCGCTTCATCTTGGTCATGGCCGAGGTGCTATTGTAGGTGATGTGCTGCAGCGTCTGCTGCGTTTTGCAGGGCACAAAGTCCATACTGAGTTCTATGTCAATGACGCTGGCAGCCAGATGCAGAAGCTGGGCAACAGCCTGCGCACACGCTGCGCCCAAGCACTGGGCAGCACGGTAGAAATGCCAGAAGATGGTTACCACGGTGACTATCTGGTTGAACTTGCTGCCGACTGTGTCAAAGAGTACGGCGAAGCGGTTCTAGAAAAAGAAACCAGCTTCTTTACCGGTTTTGCGCATGACGCGCTGATCGCGACGCAAGAAAAAGATTTACGTGACTATCGTGTGGTCTTTGAAGAGTGGTTTTCCGAAAAAAGCCTGCACAACGGCGGCGCGGTTGAAGAAGCCCTGCAGCGACTGCAAGCAAACGGCTATCTGTATGAACAAGATGGCGCCTGGTGGTTTGCCTCTACGAAATTTGGCGATGATAAAGATCGCGTTATTCGCAAAGAAGACGGCTCTCTAACCTACATTGCCGCCGATATTGCGTATCACGTGAACAAATTTGAGCGTGGTTACCAGACACTGGTCAACTTCCTGGGACAAGATCATCACGGCTATGTCATGCGCCTTAAGGGCACCATGAGCGCACTGGGCTACAATGCCGATGACCTGCGTGTTGTCCTCTATCAGCTGGTCAGCATCAAAAAAGGGAGCATTCCGGTCAGAATGTCGAAGCGAAGTGGCAATTTCACCTCGCTGCGCGACGTGATTGATGCAGTTGGTGTTGACTCGGCACGCTTTTATTTCCTCAATAAAAAATCTGAAGCACATCTTGAGTTTGATGTTGAGCTGGCGCTGAAAAAATCAAACGAAAACCCGGTCTTTTATCTGCAGTATGCCTACGTACGCGCGGTCAGCGTGTTGGCTAAAGCGGCCGAGCAAGGTATTACGCCACCAGCATCCGTCGCGTATGATCAATTTACGTTTGATGCGGCAGAGGTTGCGGTGCTTAAGCAAGCACTCGGACTGGCGCATACTATCAAGACGGTAGAGCAGTCACTCGGCACCCACCTGCTGGCATGCTACGCCCTTGATATGGCACAGGCATTCCACTCGTTCTACACCAATAATAAAGTTATTGATCCCGAGAACATGGAAGTAACCCAGCGTCGTCTAGCATTGGTTGTCGCCGTACAACAGGTACTTGGCTTGACGCATGACTTGCTGGGACTGACCCGCCGGAAGGCAATGTAATGACGCTTCTTGAGCTTTTGGAAGAACAAACAGCAACCATTGTGCAGCTACTGGTGCCGGCGGCTGAACAAGAGCGGCTTGAGTCTCGAGGCATCAGCATTGGCACTACCATACGCAAGTCTCATGAGTCTCACGCAACGCAGCCGATCGTGATAAGCACACACAGCCACAATACATTTGCCATGAGCCGCTCATTGGCACAAAAAATAATCATCACTCCTTTTACCCACGCTGAGCACCTATGAGCGACCTGGTCAAAAAGATTTCACAGTTCAAACCTGACGTTATACGTAACTTTGCCATCATCGCCCACATCGACCATGGTAAATCGACCTTAGCAGACCGTCTTTTGGAGATGACTGGCACTATCCACACGCGTCATAAAAATGAGCAAGTACTTGATAAGCTGCAAGTAGAGCGTGAGCGTGGCATTACGGTAAAAGCACAAACCGCCTCGCTTTTTTATGAGATGGATGGCGTCACCTATCTGCTGAACCTTATTGATACACCGGGACACGTTGATTTTAGCTATGAAGTTTCCCGTTCCTTATTTGCCTGCCAATCAGCAGTGCTGCTGGTCGATGCAGCGCAAGGGATTCAGGCACAAACCATGGCCAACTTCTACCTCGCTTTCGAGCAAGATCTGACTATCATTCCGGTTATCAACAAGATTGACATGGCTGCCGCTGACCCAGAGCGCATTGCCGGCGAACTTGAACAAGCTTTTGACATTCAGCCGGAAGAAAACATCAAAGCATCGGCAAAAACAGGCCTGGGTCTTGAAGAGGTCATTCAAGCAATTGTAAAACGGACGCCAGCGCCGCAAGGCGATGCCGACAAACCATTCAGAGGGCTCTTGTTTGACTCATGGTTTGATGAGTATCGTGGCGTTATCTGTTTGATTGAAGTCATCGATGGGCAAGTTAAAAAAGGTGATCGCATCACCTCTATACATACCAACGTAAACTATGAGGTCCTTGAGATCGGCCTGATGTACCCCGACCCAACGCAGACGGAAGGTTTGTATACCGGCCAGGTGGGCTATATCATCACCGGAATGAAAACGGTTAAGGAAGCACATATTGGTGATACCTTTTGCCACTATCGCCAAGAAGTACCTGCGCTGCCAGGCTTTAAGCCAGCAAAACCAATGGTATTCGCTGGTATCTACCCGGTAGAAAGCAGCGAATTTGAAAACCTGCGCGATGGTATTGAAAAGCTGACACTTAACGATGCCTCGGTCACGGTTGAAAAGGAAACCTCTCTTGCCCTTGGCTTTGGCTTTCGCTGCGGCTTTCTGGGCCTGCTGCACATGGATGTATTTAAGCAGCGCCTTGAGCAAGAATATGGCCTCAGTATTATCGTCACCTCACCAACCGTGCTGTACGAGCTCGAGCTGACTAACGGTGAGATGCTGACCATTGAAAACCCTTCTCAGTTTCCCGAAGCGCCCCGCATCAAGGAAGTACGCGAGCCAATGGTCAACGCGACGATCATCTGCCCACAAAAATACATCGGCAACATGATGCAGCTGTGCCAAGATCATCGTGGGGAACAAAAAGATATGCGCTTTATCGATGAGCAGCGCATTGTATTGACCTACAAGCTGCCACTGAACGAGATTGTTAGTGACTTCTATGATCAACTAAAATCTGCCAGTGCCGGCTATGCCAGCTTTGACTATGAGGTAACCGGCTTTGAAGCGGCTAACCTGGTGCGTATGAATATTCTGCTGAACGGCAGCCCAGTTGATGCCCTTTCGGTGATTGTGCACAAAGATGGTGCCCAGCAGCTGGGTAAACAGCTGACACAGAAGCTGCGCAAAGTGATTCATCGCCAACAGTTTGAGGTGGCTATTCAAGCCGCTATTGGGGCAAAGATTATTGCACGCGAGACAGTCAGTGCGGTACGTAAAGATGTGACCGCTAAGTGTTACGGTGGTGACATTACCCGTAAGCGCAAGCTGCTGGAAAAACAAAAAGCGGGTAAGAAGCGGATGAAACAGGTTGGCAGCGTTGAGTTGCCACAGGAAGCGTTTTTGACTATTTTGAAGAAATAAGTATTCCCGGGGCGTAGACCTGGGGCCGAATATACTAGATCCCGGCTCGAGTGCTGTCGCGCTTCGGGCAAACAGCTGGCCGGGAAGCAAGCTTTCCACGAGGAACCACATGAAACGCCGTAAAGGATATTATTCTATCTCCGTCGTCGCCAAAATGTTTGATGTTCATCAACAAACCATTCGCCTGTACGAAAAAGAGGGCTTGATCTCTCCCGAGCGTACCGCCGGCGGCACACGACTTTTTTCAGAAGAGGATGTTGACCGCCTTGAAGAGATCATCAACCTCACCCACAAAATGGGCGTCAACATATCGGGCGTGGAAATGATTCTAAAGCTGCAACGCAAAATCAAAAAGCTACAAGATGACATGAATAAGCTTTTTGCACAGACGCAAAGCAATCTGGAGGAAGAAGGCACTACGCTAAAAAAAGAGGCGAAAGAAAATGCCCAGCGCCTCCTTTCCTACAAAAAAGGCGCCATGCCACCAGCCATCCCCAAAAAATCTATTGAATCTGATGCGGTTGATGCCGAAGCTGAAGTTGTTGACGACTGGGAAGTTGAATACGACGAGGACTAAGACTGTGCTCTGCTGACTGGTTCATGCTTCATAACCACCCGCCACTCAAATCGCTCTCCCGGCTGCAGCTTGGCAATACGTGTCTGCCTCCACCCCAGTACTTTACGCACCCCCTCAGGCGTGACGACCTGTGGTAGCAAGCGCTGCTTAATGCGTGAGCGCACACTAATAAACGGCCAGAGGCGCTTCACAAGAGACAATAGGCCAGGCATACCTATCAGAAAGACTATCAGTGCAATAAAACAACGCCCTTCCCTGCTTAGGCTATTATCCGTCCAAGCGCTACGTGCAATACCGGCTCCGATGGCAATGCCCACAAGTGGCCAAAAAAGCCGCCGCCAGTCAATGCGATACAGCTCTCGTACATCTACTATCACCGGTGGTTCTTTATCGCCGCTCATTTCTGCGTTGAATCGTTCCATCAAGATCTTTGGAGAAAACGTCTGTAGACGATTACCGGTATTGCTAACATTCAGAGTGTGTACCTGAGCGGCGGTATGTAGATTGGCAAGGCGCTGGCGCCACTCACTACTTTCATGCAAAAAAAGACGAAGACAAAGCTCAATAACAATGGCGAGAAAAAAGGCTTCAGCCCCATGATGCACCACTGCACCGTTGCCTTCATCCTTCCAGCCATCAATAGCTAAAGGACCAAGACGCAACGCCGCAAGTGCTTGTTTATTTTGAAAAAGACCTGCTTTCTCTTCTATGGTCAGCGGATCACTAATCATTACCGAAAGCGATTCTGGTAGCGATGGTACTTCATTAGTGCTCGCTGAAGAAGAAGCCAGCAAAGGGGCTACGGCAAGCAAAAGAAAAGGGGAAAGGAGCGTTCTTACCACTGGCATAATTCTCTTTTTTTATTTGT
>JASFWT010000010.1:0-10432 GCA_050049075.1 Candidatus Babelota bacterium
GTGTGTTTTTCTTACCACCAATGGTGAGCTTGAAGGTAGATTCGTTTGGTTCACCCATACCGGTATGCAGCCCCATAATAAGAGACTCTTTACCTTTGGTGCGGAAGCGAATGACTGCTTTGTCTTTTTCAAAGAGTTGCCATTCGGGACGCCACTCAAATGAACCTTTGCGATTAACGGCGCTATAGCGGCTTCCAACCGGAATTTCTACCGCAGGCTGTACCTTGATATCTCGAATCTCTACCGGATTATCCCAGCTACTAAACGAGAAGTGTGTGAGGCCGGCGAGTGGGGTGCGATCAACCCATTCAAGGGCGATATTGTCTCGAGGATTTGATCCAGTGCCGTACGCAAGGTGACCCTTATTATGGGTGACCCAATATTCTGCATATTCTTTGTTGTTGCCTTTGACCAAAATATCGGGATCCTCTGAAAGTGCTTTACGATTATATTTTTTACCATCAGGGGAAACTTCTACCAATGATGACCGCGTGTTGCCGTCCATACCAATATCTGCAATGTAGTCAGCATGTTTTGTCGAGGTATCATCAGAGAGGCCAATCTTAATGTCACGATTTGCTTTTGCCTTAAAGGTGATGGTGCCATTGCCTGACTCTGGCAGTTTCCATTCATCACGCCAGACAAAGTTATTCATTTCTTCATAGATGCTGTAGCGTGAACCAAATACTCTATGGAACGCTTTGGTTGCCGCAATTTCACTAAACGAGAGACGTGACTGCATGCAGGAGAAAGCAAAGACTTTTATTTTCTCTGGAGCATCTTCGTCCAGCCACTCGACAATGAGGTTTTCGCCTGGCTTGGTGCCATGCCCGCAGGCGATATAGCCTTCGTGATAGCTTATCCAGTATGGATACGCTTTATAGTCATCATCTCCTTTGGATTTGTTACGGGCTATCGAGTCTCGTGACTCTACCAGCTTGATGGGGACTCCCTTGGCGTCAAGCTTACGAATCACCGTTCCCTTGTTGCCATCAAAACCAATAATAATCTCATAGATCCTGCTGAGTGATTTTGCCTTTGGCGAAGCATTTAGGCCAATAATAATTTCATTGGGGCCGCTACAAAAGAAGGTGACGGCGCCACTGTTTTTTGTCGGTAGCATCCAGTGTTCGTTCCAGCGGAAAGCAAAGTTACGTCCCTCGCATGAGTATGAGCCAGGATTCTTAGGGTCGAAATCATCGGATGAGTTACCACCCATTCCTTTTGATTCGACAGAAGAGAGATCAAGCTCCTTGCCGTACTCGCCCTCGCCTTGCTTCATGGCGTTTGCCTCTATAAGACCAGCCTCTTTCTTTCCTTGCTCGATAATACGCTCTTTTGCCTCAAGGCTACGCTGCTTTTTCTCTTTCCATTTCTCTTCTGTTTGTTTGACAGCCTTCTTCTGCTTCTCTAAAGCTTCTAGCTTGCCAGCATGTTTCATATTGATGCTATCCATCTTTTTGATGAAATCATCACTGCCTGGTAAGACAATTTGAAGGAGCATTTTTGGGAGTGCGGTGATTAATGTTTGAGGCTTGGTAAAGTCGATTTGTGCCTTCAAAATTTTACGCTTACCAAAGACGCGTGCAATCAACCCAACCATTGGTAGTTTTCCTTCGCCCAGCTCGCGCAAGCTGAACTTAAAGCCAGCTCCATAAATCATTATGGGAACAAAGTTAAGTGCAAGGGCACCAATTTCGGTCGCCGCTTTGGCGAACTCACCACCGATGCTAACGGCTGCGTGAGCAACATCAAAGGCTCGAATGGCCAGCTCAAGGCGTATTGATAGTGCCGCAACAGCATACTCTACGTGCGCTATGGCAATCGCAATACCAACCATCTCAAACATTTCTTTCGTTGCAAGCGGATTGGCGGCGAGACGCGCAGCGGTCAGGGCTTGAATGGCGGAAAAACAGGCTACTTTTGCCGCTGCATAGGCTACCCACATAGCTGGAAGAGGAGGGACGGCATCGATAGGAATAGTATTAATAGCGCTTTTGATAGCGATATACACACTCTCTGCCACGGCATGTACCGCGGTTACAATGGCTAGTGAGGCGGCCCAGAATGCTACCTCCACGTATACCCAGGGGCGGTACCACTTGGCTCGTTTTTTCGCACGACGATACTTTTTTCGTGCATTTTCTTTTGATTTTTTAGTGCGAAGTACCTTATCAAAGGCCTTGCGGAGACCTCGAACCATTTTGCGGCGTCCCTTGACCATGGCGCGACGTACTTTCCAGGTTGCGCGTTTAACCTTCTCCATCTCGTTGGTTGTTTTTTGTACCAGGCGTCGTGGTGGGCCAAGAATCATATCGACGTGTTTTGTTTTTTTATCGAGGCGCTTCTTTGCCCGTTTAAATTTTTTGCTGAGGTCTGTTGATGTTTGCCGGACTGCTTTTACCTGTTTGCGTAGGTACTTTACGGCATCTTGTGTTTTCTTAAGCCCATCTTGTGTCGTGCTGGTGAGGAATTCCATTGCTTTAGAGATTTCCTCTTCGAGAATTCTAATCAGATCGGCGTCAGCAGCACCTTGTACGACAAAATCAAAATTTTTGCCTTTACCTGACCCCTCAGCCAAGAATTTCACTTCAATGCCAAGAACCTTTATGAGAGTAAAGATGGTCACACCACTGGTGCCGAACAGTACATCGCCACGTGCTTTTGCTAGGACCAGGTCGACCATGCCCGAGGCCATAACTCGCGCAAGACCTTTTTCGATGCGTGCCTCCACCGTTAAGCCATCGTCATCGGTACCATATTTGCCATCGGGACCAGCACCGGTAAGTTCTAGCGGGCCAAGTGCAAGCCGTGGTACGTACCCTTGCATAAGAAGTCCTCTGGTGTTTAGGGCACCGGTCATGCGGGCATACACCTTATCCCAGAGCTGTAGTTTACTGGTAAATGCGATACCGTTGGCATCAATATCAACGCCCGCCTCTCGCAGCCCCTTCAATTGCATGATATAGGCTTTTTTTGCTTCTTCTGCTGCTTCCGCAACCAGACGCATAGCCTCGGTCTGCTCAGCCTTGTTCTTTTTGCGCTGTGTCTTGTCACCAGCTTTTGCTGCGGCACTTTCTTCCGGTGTTGGCATCGTCGCAGCCTGTGCCTCAGCTTCTGCCAGCATTGCCTCAAGGTCATCACTTAGATCAATGGTCTCTTCACTAATACTTGCTTGTTCTGGGGTGAAGGCTGGGCCAGCTGGCTTGACTGCCGTACGCTTTGCCTCTTGTTCGGCAAGGAATTCATAATCGGTTGGACTTGGTGGCGGGGTGAGATCTCCATCTGGTGTTGGCACAACTTCGAACTCGGCGGAGAACTCTTCAGTCGGTACCTCATGCGGCAGAAGGGGAGGCTGGTTAGCATCTACGTTTTCTGCTGGCGTCTCTGTCGTGGCTGCTTCCGGTGAGGCAGCAGGCGCTTTCTGTGTAGTAGGTGCTTTCGCTGCAGCTGCAGCAGCTTGGTCCCGTTCCTCTTCTGTTTGTAGGTCGGCGCCAGCGCCTGTTTTTTCTTGGAGTTTTTGGAGTGATTGTTCGATATTCCAGTCGGCGTCGGTGACCAGCTTTGCTTCGCTGGGGGCGAGCTCAATTTTTTGTTGATCGGCAAGAGGCGCGGTGACAGTATCTTTTGTTTTTGCTTTTATTGCGGCTTTTTCTTCTTTTGTGAGCTCTATTGCAGCGATGTCTTCAGCTGTTTCTTCACCGGGAAGTGCGGGCATATCAATATCATCTAGTGTGATGATTTCTTCTTCTTCGGGAAGAATGTTAAGCGGCTTTATTTCTTCTTCATAAGTACCTTCAGTACCGCTGTCATGTTCTTGGGTACCGTTGTCATCATCGCTTGTCGAGGATCCATCTCCCTTACTCAAATCATCTGGTGTGTCGAGCGTGCTCGGAGTATCGCCGGCAAGGCTTGCAAGGCCATCACCCAGAATGAGTGGTGTATAGGAAAGTAAAATAAGAAGAGTGATTAATCGCGTATACTTCATCATGCTTTCATTTTGAAGAGGAACTCTGCGTCTTTAACACCAAGGTCGGGAGCATACTTCTCTAGTTTTGCGATGCTCATAATATCTTTGACCGTCAGGCTATCTCGCTGGCCAGCAAACAGCAGGCCATGAGTACTAATATCACCAAGGAGCTTTGTGGTGCTGGTGCCAATTTTTGTTTCGCCGGTACAGCGAAAGCCGATGAGGCCTTTTTTGAGGTTTGTATAGCTTTCCGCAAAGATATTTACTTTGAGCGCATTCAAAATGTTTATCATCATTTTGAAATCAAGGCCGGTCAGTTTAACGTTTGCTTCTACCAGACCGGTGGAGCCCAGCAGCTCTGCAACAGCCGAGATAAAGATGCGTTGCTCGGTCAGGCTTAGTACAAGGTAGAAGATAGGGCCATCATCTTCGGTACCCCATTTACGATCTTTTCCTGCACCTGAAAGCTTAAGAGGGCCCATCTTAAGATTTGGCATCATGCCCCATGCCTTAATACCGCTCATCACATCGACATTAAAGCCGGCAAAGATTTGTGTATCTATCAGGCCAGGGACCTTCAGCATAAGTTTTGCTTGGCCACTGATGCCAGGCTCAAAGTAGAGCTCACCAATCATGCCGCCTACCGGTGCAAACTTGAACTTAATGTCCTTGAACTTAATGTTGACTTTATCCATGAAGTCGGCACCAGGTAGCTTCGGTGCAAATACCTTAATAAGGTTGAGCCAGGCAAAGATAGGAAGCTCGGCAATTTCAAGGAGTACCACCACTTCATCGGGACCAACCTTAAGGGCCACTCGATACCGTTTCTTACCGGCGATCACGGTGCCCGCAAAACCAAAGCCTATAGGCACAGGTGGCGCCGCATAAGGAAGTGTCAGCTCAATAGCAATATTACCTATAACTAGATTTGGGATGCCAAATGGTTTCTGCCACATGCCAGCCATCGTTCCCGCAAGCGTACAGCCAATAAGGCCAAACTCAATACGTGCGGTAAAGATGAGCGCCTGTCCTCTTTTTTGTGGTACGAATTTAAGCGCAATAAGAAGGGCTACCGATGGCTCTCCGCTGATCTCAAAGGCAATATTATGCAGACTTGCTTTGTCGCTGAGTTTCAGATCAAGAGGAATAATAACCCGCAAGCGGCAGAGACGCGGATTGGGACTGGTCATGACGGCACATACCACTTTTTTTGGCATGCCCCCGCCGAGAATAGATTTCGCCGCACCAAAAGCTCCTTGTGAGGTGTCAACATCTCCAAAGAAGTTCAGCCCTTTATTGAGCTGCATATTATATTCATGACTAAAGTAAGCGGCGCTGGTCAGCATTATCGTTGCACTATTCATACCAACGCTATCAAGTGGTGTTCCCTTGGTGCCCGGTACCGAGTCAGAGAAGCGCCAGCTTTTACGTGTTTTTGCTTCGATGCCGGGACCTTTTTTCATGAAGCGGATTTTTGCCAAGGATGAAAGGCCCAGCAGGGTGGTAGCGCCACCGATAAAGAAGGCTTTTTTTCCCTCTTTGGCCATGCCAACTAAGGCGTCCTTAAGTTTGAAGTTCTTGATGCCGGGAATAACATTAAGCCCCGGAATCATCTTAAGCGGCTCAATATCTTTTGCTCCCTCAAAGACCGCTGAAAACTCCGGCGTCATCTTTGCTTTGCGTGTCGTCTTCATCATACGAATGGTTGGAATCAACTTGTTGCCAAGGAACTTCATGGTACCAGTAACGGTATACACGGTGACAAAACCACCACTTCCCATATCAAACGGAGACATCATGCGCTGAATACGTACATGAGGCTGGCCAATTTTGATGCCCGCAAATTTTTGGTCTTCTGCCATTTTGCCGTCGACAACAAAGCCATCAAAGGTTTTTTCACAGGTTGCCGGAATGTCTTGTCCTTTGAGAAAGGTGCCATCAAGGCGGAGTACGCCGCGTATAAGAAATTCGGGAGCCGTTCCCGCCATAGCAGAGACCTCCAGTGAAGGGCTTTGCATATAGTTATCTTCATCAAAGTACAGCCTCTCGTCACTTTCGCTGGAGAGGTTAACCATGCCCACCGAGATACTAATGGTACAGTCAGAGTTTGGCATTTTCCCTTTATCAAAGACCTTAATGTGATCCATCTTTGCCATGCAGTTGATGCTAATGTCGCCAGCGAGGGTGTGGGGAAATACCGGACTAGGCATGGCAAAATTAAGATCACTCAGAATGATTTGTTTGAGTGTGCTATTGTCTTTTGCGCTGGGAATAATTTTTTCAAGAGGGACGTCAACAGAGCATTCGCCTGTTGCTTGCGGATCACTTGCATTGAGTCCCACCGTAATTTTCATATCACGCTCATCTTCAGAGAAGACACGGGATCGTGTATAGAGTTCTTGCTCGCCATCAGAGAGCAGCAAGTACCAGGTGCGTATTTTGAGTTTCTTTTCTTCGGTGAGTTTTACCTCCATTAGCTTGTCGAGGACGATTTTGAAAAGAACCTCTGTTTCGTCCATGCGGTGCAGAGATATTTTCCCTTTCTTGCCGACAAACTCGATGTCACCTTTCATTTGTGGGTGACCCTTGGTGTTTATATATGTCCGCATTTTGCTGAGGTTGATAATGCCCATGGATTTATTAACAGCAGCAAGTGCTTTTGCGCCAGCAAGATTTTGTTGTGCTTCTGGGGAAAGATCACCCGCTTTTTGTGCTTGTGGAGAAGGGGCAAAAGGTATGGGGCCAAGAATGCCGAGTGGTATTTGTGTCCCTACCGTGTGATCAAACTCTCCCTCATCTTCAAAGCCTTCTTCGTTGAAGTCTTCACTATCAGGGTCCATGTCATCTTCTTCTTCATCCCCAAAGATGTCGTCGTCCTCATCTGAAAGGAGTGCGTCTTCATCTTCACTTATGATGTCATCATCTGTGGCGTCGTCTGTAATTGCCTCCTCCGCATCATCTTCATCAGTGACAACATCTTCATCAGTGTCCTCACTGGTGTCTTCATCGGAAAGTAGTGTGTCATCATCATCTGCGAGTAAGTCATCGACGTCTTCTGCGAGCAAGTCATCGATGTCTTCTGTGCCACCCGCATCATCAGTAGCATCTGCAGAAGTATCAGTGTTAGTGGTGTCATCTGAGGCTGGAGTGCTCATCTCGTCTTCTGTGAGAAGGTCGTCTGTATCTTCCTCTTCTAGAAGGTCATCAATGCTTATGTCGTCTGCATCGCTCGCGTCTGTGCTGCCATGAGCACCTGCCGTCTCATCATCAAGCGTTTCATCATCAAGCGTTACTTTTTCGACTGTTTCATCGTCGTTTATGATTTGATCATCTGCGATAGCATCATCTGTAAGCTCTTCATCATCTCCAAGAAGAGCGGCAATCTCGTCATCTTCTTCTAGAGCAGTGTCATTATCGAGAAAAACTTCATCTTCTACTGGTAGCTCGTCTGCTGCCCAGGCAGGCAGGGTGGTGCTTACGAGGAGTGCATACAAAAGAAGAAGACATTTTTTGTTCATAGGGTGGCACCAAGTAAGTAAAAGTGGAATACGGGCGCCAGTGTGTCAGGAGAACAAAAAGCGATGCAAGATATTATACGAACTCTCTTGCCCGTCATCCTCAAGCCGGGATGACGGGCAAGAGAATGCTATGAGAGGATGTGTATGATGTGATTCAATGTTTTCTCACGCAGTACCGCCTGCGAAAGAAGATGGTGATGAATCGGTGTATCAGTTTCCTCAAGGCGATCAATCATCGGGCGAAAGTAGATGAACTCTTTCAAGCGCTCATTATTGAACATGTGCACATAGGAGGCAATGTCTTGCGCGGTGACCGTTATGCCCTCAGCAAAGGCAATATGGTCCATGATGATTTCTTCTTTAAGCAGTTTTTCTGCCAAAGACTCTACTTGCTGAGTAAATGACTTGTGTCCTTTATAGACATGGTAATCAGGCTGATTGCGCAGCGAGTTAAGAATGAGCTCTTTTTTGCGAGTGATGATGTGCTTGGGAACTTCGAAGCGATGCTTGGTAAAGAGCAAATGAAAGAGTTCCTCGATAATTGAGCGACGTTGTGAGATGTCGTCACGATAAGAGAATACTTCAATTAATTTTTTATGAGTGTCAGCACGCGTCTTTAGTTTGAACGTGTTTTTAAAGAAGTCGACACAGAGGTTAGATCCTTTGGTTATGCTTTTTACAAAAACGCCAAAGACGCATGGTAGTTCTTGTGCGTTGTCATCACTACCCTGAAGCGGCTGAATAGTGGTAGTGAAACGTTCATGTAAGGAGCGGTTAGTGAAAAGTTGTTGTAGTTCGCTGCTCAGTGGTTGCTCGGTCATATGAAGCCAGTAGCTATGTGTCAGTGTGTCTGGGAGCAATGGCTCGCCACTTTGATCAAGAAGCTGAAGTTCAAAGTTGACCCAGTCGCCAGGTTCTACTTTAGAGAAATCCTGTTTTTTATACCCATCGTTTTCGCTCTTTAAAAAAAGAGAGACCTGTTTATCCAGGTCTTTATAATTTTTTCGCTTGGGTTGTTTAAAGATGAAGTGTTTCCATTCCTTAAGCGGAATCTCTGGCGCTTGCGAGAGGATAAAGCGATAGCGCATCGTATTATCTTCATGCATAGTGACATTGTCGAGTCGCGGCCAATTAGTATAGACCACTTTTTTTTCGATCAATTGTGCCATGAGAAAATCAAGTACGAAGTGACGGAACAGGAATTGTTCCGTGTCTCGCTTCACCTCTTTGGCAAAGTACTCTTTCAAGTAATCTGCGGGAAGTCCATCAGCAAATCCTGGCAGTGCTCCATACGAGCTATACAGAGTTAAAACCCGTTCTTGAATGGGTTCTAACAGCGTGCTGTCTATGGTGACAATACCTTCAGCCATGTGCGCCGATATTTGATTAAATGCAAAACTCAGCGATGAGTTCGAATGTGTTTTTTCAGCCAACCGCTTCCCCTTCAAGAACGTTTAGCGACCCCTTGTTTATTACGTGTTGAAAAGTATACGGGGGAAGCGGGTGCTGGCGTCAAGGGTTTTTGCAGAACCTAGATTGCAAGCTGCGAAATGACGTGGTTCAGAGTTTTCTCACGTCGTACAATGTGTGTGATTGCTTGTTGCGAAAGCAGGTCATGTGACGAAGTTAGATCATCGGTGAGTGGCGTAAAGTAGACAAATTCTTTGAGCCGCTCATGTGAAGCCATTTGTATGTAGTGACGAATGTCATCATTGGTGACGCTGATTTTTTCATGCAGGGCAATGGCGTCAATTAAAGATTCTTCTTTAAGTTTTGACTCTGCGAGTAAGCCAATATGAGGAAGGAATTGTTTTTGCTTGGTGTAGACCGCACTGTCGGGAGTGTGCTGCATCATGGTCAGCAGCAATTCTTTGCGGCGAGTGACGGCGTGCGGCGCAATATCAAAGCGGTAGGTTCCCAGTAGCATATAAAAGAGCTCTTCAATAATAGCTCGACGCAGTGAGATGTCATTGCGTAGCGAGAAGATCTCAATCAAGCGATCTGGCAGCAGGGCAACTTCTGGTACCGAGAGACTTTCTGCCAAGTCGGTCAGCGGCATATAAGTATCTTTAATAATATCTTCGATAACGATAGAGAAGTTGTAGTCAGAATCTTTTTTACTGCCAAGGCTTTGGGCGAAGGCAGTTGCAGATATCTCGAATTGATCGCCACGACTTTTGCCAATGAAAGCATCGGCGTAGGAAAGAGGAATATTTGCGGCAGCGGTATGTATCCAGTAGGTGGTTGGTGTATTGAGCGGCGTGGTGCTGTGCGGGCTTTGTAGGGTGGCTTTAAATTGCACCCAGTCGCCATGTTCAATAGTATCAGGTGTGGTAGGTGCGGGTACCTCATCTAGCTGCTTGATGAAGCCAGACACTTGAATATCAAGGTCGGTGTAATTTTTGCGGCGAGGCGGAATAAAAGTGTGTGTTTTCCAATCATCAATGTCGACATCAGGAGCCAGTGAGACGGCAAAGGTATAGGTGAAGCCATCAGATGCCGAGCCGGTGATGCTCATCAAACGAGGCCAGTTGACCACATTGACCCCGCGCTCATTGAGGTGATGCATGATGCTTTCGTTTACAAAGTGCTCGAGCACAAATTGTTTGGTGTCACGTTCAATTTCGGTGGCGAAGTATTGCTGCGTATAGCGCAGTGGTAGGTGCTTGCAGGTCATGCCAGGAATAACATTATAGTTGGCGTAGGTGTGTGTGACGTGGTCTTGAATGTGCGCAACCAGTGGTGAGGGAACATTCAGGGAAACGTGCCACAAATGTGATGAGCGTGGTTTTGTGGTGAACTGCAATGCGCGAGGGCTAAAAGCGGGGGTGAACTTTTGAGTACTCAAGGCGCCAAACTCCTATAAAGTGATATTGAGTAACCGTGGGCGCACTCTATACCTCAGCATTTTAAAGAAAGTCAAGCACCCTTCGTGGAGTTACAA